>NZEN01000076.1 GCA_002689665.1 Opitutia bacterium
GTCCTGCCACTGATTGCGACTGCTTCAATCTCATTTCCATTTTCCTCCCATGCCTGGAGAGTATTTTCGATAACCCGGGTGACACCTCCCGGTTGTAAATGGTAGTGGACGATGGCAATTTTCATCGACCGAGAAAGAAGCCCTTAGCTTGAAAGGGAGGCTCGATGAGTGCGGTACCCTTCGATTTCAATCATCGGAGGACGTTCCTCCTCGACCACTTCCTGCACGATCTGACGGTAGGCACCGTCCTCCACCTCAAATCGGCGATAGAAAGTTTCCATATCTGGTATCTGATCGATCTTCCCTTGGGCATGAAGACGATTGATAAAAGTCTGGAGGATACCAAAGCTCATCTTTCCGAGGGCGGTGGTGGTTTGGTTGCGGTGTACCCGGCGATCGAGATCTGTCTGGGCGAAGGCTTCGATTCCGAACTTGTGATACAGATCAAGCAGGTGTGAAGTTTCCACCCCGTATCCGATGGGGAAGGGAATGATTTCAAGAACTTCTCTGCGGGCGGCATACTCTCCGGACAGGGGTTGGATAACATTGGTGAGTTCCGGATAAAATAAGGAAAATAATGGACGGGTAAGAATTTCTGTAACCCGTCCTCCACCACTGGGTCGCAGACCACTCGAATAATTAAGTGGGCGATCGTAGAATGCTTTTACATACTGAATTTCGTTCCGATTAATGAGCGGGGCGACCAAGCCGTAAACAAATCTCGGATGAATATTAGTGATATCTGCATCAACATAACAAATAATGTCACCTTTCAGTTGATGAATGGCTTTCCAAAGATTTTCGCCTTTGCCTCGTTTGTCTCCCACTTCCGGAAGAATATCGGATGCCAGGTAGGTGTCGGCTCCGTAGTTCCCGGCGACTTCTAGGGTTTTATCCTGTGAACCGGAATCGATGACCGCAAATTCATCAATCAATGGATAGCGTTCCATCAATTCAGAACGAAGAATCAGGACTTCTTTTCCAATGGTCTTCTCCTCATTCAGTGTCGGGATACAAAGAGATATTTTCAGTCCTTTCTTTTCTTTTTCTTCTACCAGTTTGAGGATGTCCCAAAACTCACCGTGGTGAAAGGTGTTCTTTTCCAGCCAGCTATTTTTCTCTTCGTCGCTCATTCTTCGCAAAGTCCTCCGTCGATTGCCTGAAGCAAGGTGATTAACTGGGCCAAACCGGCATAGAGGGGGTCCAGTTGGATGGTTTCATTTTCTTCCCGCAGATTTTCCACGGTGGTCAGGCCAAGGGTAACTCCCGGGTGACCGGCCCGTATCAGGGCATTTAAGTCACCGGTGCTGGGATCAACCTTCGGCGTGATGCCTGCCTCGTGCATAATCGCACGGGTTGTTTTCACGAGAGGATGAGTAAAGGGGATTCCGCAATTTTGTCTTTTCGCCACCGTCTCCATTCGGACTTCCGTACCTGTTTCCATGGAAAACTGTTCGCAGATTTCATTGAGTCGGGTTTCAAGGTCATCAATTACATCGTCTCCCTCACTGGTAATTTCAAATCGTAATCTACCAGTCTTGGGAGAAGTGTTAAAACTGGAACCTGCGGTGAGACCTCCAAATGTCATTTTGGATTTTGGCTCCTTGGGCAAGGGGATTTCCATGAGTTGATTGATGAGACGATTCAAATGGCTGATCGCCCCAGCGGCTCCAAATCCGGACCAGTCGTAATCTTTGGGGATATTGATGGTGATTTCCCCACGAAGAGCACCGAGTCCGGAATAACTCAGGCGGCCCTGACTGGCCCCTTCCACGCAAACCCCGGCTTTTACCGGACGCCGCATGGTGTCAAGAAACCCTCTGGCTCCTTCGAGATTTGCCCGACCGAGGCTTTTGACATTGGCCAGGAGAATTAAATCTTCCTTGAGCTTGATGTTTAAGTGTTCGAGAAGTTTGGGCAGGGCGACCACAGCGGCCAGTCCAATCGAGTTGTCAGCGATACCGGGTCCGGTGATATGGCCAGAACCCACCTCAAGTACATGCCTGGTCTCCGCGCTAAATACGCTGTCTGCGTGAGCGGTTACCAGGATGGCGAATTCGCTTGAACTTCCGGGTATGATGCCGCTGGCGTTTCCAAATTCATCAAGGGTGGGCTCTTCCAGTCCATTTTCGCGGAATCGATCCATGACAAGACGGATCCGATCCTCCTCACCAAATGTGGGAGAGGGGATTTCGCCGAGTAGAACCGCATCGGTTAGAAAAGTCTCACGCACGGAACGAAGGTTTTCTATTTGGCGTGGAATGTCTTTGAGTAAAGTCTCCAGGGCTATGTCCCTGGTTTGTGTTTCAATCGTCATTGCATCTACGCATTACGAAAAATCTTTATGCGATGCCACGTAAAACTATCCACAATCTTTTCTTCATTGAAAAAAAGGCTCGATTCTTGCATAAGGTCACCCCGTGGTAGCTTATAATTACGACCTTTTTTAACATGGCACAAAACATAGGATTTATATCAACCCGCTTTGCCGGTCAGGACGGAGTTTCTTTGGAAAGTGCCAAATGGGCAGAGGTATTGTGGGAAGACCGTCACATCAGTTATTGGTACAGCGGACAGAGCGACCGGGATCCCGGTATCAGTTTTGTGGCGCCTGAAGCCTATTTTGGATTTTCTGAGAATAAATGGATCAATGATCGAATTTGGGGCACGGAGCAACGGGAGCGCTTTATAACCGAAAGGATCCGGGAGTTGGCTGATTATTTAAAGGGTACCCTTTATCGTTTCGTGGAGAAGTTCGGGATTGATATTGTGGTGCCGCAAAATTGCCTGGCCATTCCCATGCATGTGCCTTTAGGAATCGCCCTGACCGAGTTCTTGTCGGAAACGCGGATGCCGGCGATTGCCCATCACCATGATTTTTTCTGGGAAAGAACCCGTTTTTCAGTCAACTGTATCCCCGAATATCTGGACATGGGTTTCCCTCCCAAATTATCGAACATGCGTGATGTGGTAATTAATCAGGAGGCTCAGGAACAATTGGCACTGCGGAAGGGGAGCTCATCCCTGGTGATTCCCAATGTTTTTGATTTTGATAATCCTCCGGATCCCACTGACGAATATGCATCGGATGTGAGAAGTGAACTGGGGCTGGAAGACGA
The DNA here is from genome assembly GCA_002689665.1 of Opitutia bacterium. Lineage (GTDB taxonomy): Bacteria > Verrucomicrobiota > Verrucomicrobiia > Opitutales > Seribacteraceae > Seribacter. Next base: position 3,120 of record NZEN01000076.1, read on the forward strand.
TGATTTCTTTATTTTACAACCTACCCGGGTGGTTCCGCGAAAAGGAATTGAACAGGCGATCAAGCTGGTAAGTTTGCTCAAGGATAAGCGTTGCAAGTTGGTGATATCCCATGAGGCGGGTGACGAAGGTTATGAATACCTGGGCATGCTCGAACAGTTGGCCAAGGAAGAGAATGTGGATATGCGAATTGTGGCCCATAGGGTGGGGGAAGTCAGGCAAAGAGACTCGGAGGGCAAGAAAGTTTACACCCTCTGGGATCTTTACCATCATGCCGATTTTGTTACCTACCCAAGTATCTATGAAGGTTTTGGTAATGCCCTGCTCGAGGCGATTTATTTCCGCAAGCCCGTGCTGATCAACCGTTATTCCATTTTCATTCGCGATATTGAACCCAAAGGATTTCGTCTGCTGACGATGGACGGGTTTGTGACACCCTCGCTCGCCAGCCGGGTAAAGCAGGTGCTGGAAGACCAAAAACTGAGGGAGGAAATTGTGAACCACAATTATGAAGTGGCTCGCCAGTTTTATTCTTATTCCGTGGTTCGCAGTAATTTGCGTGCCTTTATTTCCAGTTTCACTGGATACTAAATTTTTTACCAAAGGAATATTTCCGTGAACACTCATATTTCCAGTTCTAAGCTTAAAGTTATTCGTCGTCGGTTGGCACGGGTCTACGGTATTGAGGAGGCGGATATTCTTCTCGACCGTTTATACCGGATGGTTGGTCGTTATGGTGTGGGTGCACAGCTCAATCAAAATAGTCCCAACCTGACTGCCAGGGATGTGGTGCTCATCACTTATGCCGACATGGTAAAAAGTTCTTCCGAGGAGCAAAGTCCACTCGGTGCACTCAAGGAATTTTGTACTGCCCGATTGAAGGGGGCGGTTTCAGCCATTCATATCCTTCCCTTTTATCCTTGGACTTCGGATGACGGGTTTTCGGTGGTCGATTATCGGGAGGTGTCTCCTGATTATGGAACCTGGGATGATGTCAGTAAATTGGGCGAGGAATTTGAATTGATGTTCGATTTGGTGCTCAATCATTGCTCATCGAAAAGTCCCTGGTTCAAGGAATATGTTTCCGGTGTGGAACCCGGTCTTAATTATATCATGGAAGGAAACCCGAAAACGGATTTGTCCATGGTTGTTCGCCCAAGGTCCACACCCCTGCTGACGCCTTACCAGACCCGGAAGGGAGAGCGCCATGTTTGGACCACCTTCAGTGCCGATCAGGTAGATTTGGACTGGACGAGCCCGGACCTTCTCTTCGAATTTTTGGACATCATTCTTTATTATGTTTCGATTGGATGTAAAATTTTGCGATTGGATGCGGTTGCGTTTCTTTGGAAAAAAATCGGAACAGATTGTTTGCATCTGCCTGAGACCCACGAGATCATCAAATTAATCCGAAATTTCCTGGAGGTGGTGGCCCCGGATGTGGTCATTCTGACGGAGACCAATGTTCCTCACGCAGAAAATATTTCCTATTTTGGGAAAGGAGATGAAGCTCACGCGGTTTACCAGTTTTCCCTCCCTCCACTCTTGCTTCACGGGTTATTGCGAGGAACTTCGGAACATCTTACTGACTGGGCAACCAACCTGGCTCCTCCTCCCAAGGGTTGTCACTTTTTGAATTTTACTGCGAGTCATGACGGGGTAGGGGTGCGTCCATTGGAGGGTATCCTGCCCCACGATGAAATTCTTGGTTTAGCCGATGAAATTCGTCAAAAAGGTGGTTTCGTATCAATGAGACGAATGGAAGACGGATCCGAATCTCCCTATGAGTTAAATTCCACTTACTTTTCCGCGTTATCCGATTCTAAGAACAAGGAAATGGGGATGGCCCGCTTCCAATGCTCACAGGCAGTCGCCCTGGCGATGAAGGGTATTCCGGCGGTTTATTTCCATTCTCTTTGTGGCACCCCCAATGACCTGGATGGTTACAAGGTAACTAAGCGGAACCGCACCGTGAACAGGAAAAAATGGGCTCAGGATGAATTGAATCAATTACTCGATGATCAGGAAACATTGCCTGCACAAATTTTCTCCTGGTATTCCAGAACTTTGCGGATGCGTGCTGGGTGTCCGGCTTTTCATCCGGAGGCTCCCCAGGAGATCCTCAATTTTGGTTCAGACCTTTTTGCGGTTCGTCGTGATTCGACCGACGGAGGGTTATCAGTTATTTGTCTTTTCAATTTTACATCTGTAGATACTAAGGTTTCTGATATGAGCCTGCTTAGCTCTCTGTTTCCTGAGAGTAAGGCAAGAGACTTGATTAGTGGAGGGGAGATTGACTGGGTTAAGAAAGATGCCCTGACCTTGCGTCCCTATCAAGCCGTTTGGCTGAGCACATCTTGAACCTGATCTTACTGCCTGAGCCCGTACACCGGGTAAAGTGGGATAAGTCCAGTGAGCTTTTTCATCACCTGCAAAAGACTCTAAAGGTCAAGCAGGGTAGCACGATTGATTGTGCCGTGGAGAATGGACCTCGTGGAAAAGGAACCATTGAAGTAATTGAAGATGATCAGGTGGAACTATCCTTTCAATGGAATTCTCCTCATCCACCAGATTTCCTGCCTGTTCGGTTACTTGTTGGCTTGTCACGCCCTCAAACCTGTCGGAAAATTCTGGAACAGGCTTCGTCGATGGGGGTGGAAGAAATTCATTTCTTTGGGGCTCAAAAAGGCGAGCCTTCCTATGCTTCCAGTACCCTTTGGACTACGGATGAATGGCAGCAGAAAATTAGGGCGGGGGTAGCCCAGGCTTTTTCAAGCCATATTCCGTTGTGCAAGCATCATCAGGACTTGGAGAGTTTACTTGCTGAAATTAAGGAGAAAAAGGGTATCAGGATCGGAATGGATAATTATGAGGCTGTAGGTAAACTCGAGTCTTGTGATGTTGAAGAAAGTGAATCGATTTTTTTGGCGGTCGGTGCGGAGCGTGGTTGGTCAGGCGAAGAACGCAATCAACTTAGAGAAAACGGATTTACTCTGAAGCATCTTGGTCAACGGGTTTTACGGGTGGAGACGGCAGTGGTGGCGGCTCTTGGTGTCTTGGGGGTCGGTCTCGAAGAATAAAATAAATTATTCAGTTATTTTGAAGAAATGAAAAATAGGGGAGCCTTTTGAGGCCTTTCCTAATGTCCTGATCAATTGCCAACCTGTGGGTTCCTCGTATTCACCGGCTGGGCATTCATGGATCAGGAGCGAATCGCGATGAACAAATTGATTCTTGCGAATTCTTGCGAATAATTTTTCGCGGAGGAGATCAATTTCCGCATAGGGAGGGTCCAGAAAGAGAATATCATATGATTTTTCTGGTTGAGCCTGGAGGAAATCAAGGACATCCCTCTGAATGACTCTGCCGACATCCTTTTTGAGCTGTGCACTTTTAAGAACTTTCGAAAGATTATCCTGCAGGTCTTTGGTAATCTTTCTGTTTTTTTCCACAAAACAAGCCTTGGCTGCCCCCCGACTCAATGCTTCCAATCCGTAGGAGCCCGTTCCTGCAAACAGATCAAGGATACAGGCATCCTCTACCTGTTGCCCAAGGGAAGAGAACAACCGTTCACGGTTTGCTTCCGTCGCGGGTCGGAGTTCAGGTGCTTTCGATGCACGCAGGGGAATACCCCTGGCTTTACCTCCACTTATCCTCATAAATCAACCATTGAAATTATTTCTCATGATTTGCTTAAACTGATTCAAAAGGGATGGTTTGCCAAGAAGAGATCATTGATTTATCACCAAGTTTTATGTCTCGTGTAGTACGAAGTTTTTATGATGGTCCTTTTAGTAAAGTCGGTGAGGAATTACGGCTCGATCCCACCGAAAGTTACCACTTGGCGAAAGTATTACGAAGATCTGTTGGTGATTTCATTGAAGTATTAAATGGAAAAGGAGGACGAGCTGAGGCCAAGTGTATCCTTGTTGCTGATAAAGAAGTAATGGTGCAGATAACCAAGGTTTTCGAGGAAGAGAAAATAGAACCTCAGGTTACGATGGTTCTTGCGATGACCAAAGGTGGTAAGTGGGAAGAACAGATTAAACCACTCACGGAACTGGGCGTTTCCCGAATCAGTCCCATAATCACGGGTCGTACAGAAATTAAACAAGGTGCTCCCTTTGACAAAAAAGTCGAGAAGTGGAATAAGTTGGCCATGGAAGCCTGTAAACAATCAGGGAATCCATGGCTACCTCAGATTGATCAGCCTGAATCTTTTGATAATTACCTAAAGGAATGTTCGGATAATATCGTGGTTGCGGGGCTCGCACCTAAGCTTGCTCCCCTGCGGGTTGAAGACGGGAATAAAAGACTGAATATTCTGATCGGCCCGGAAGGCGGATGGACCGATCAGGAAGAAGAAGCTTTGTGCGAAAAAGGGGCTCACTTCTTTACTTTGGGCAGGTATACCCTGCGGGCCGAGACTGCCGCACTGACTTCTTTGGCAGTTGCACGAATTCAGTTTCTTGATTAACTTTTAGGTTAATGTCAGAATTTACCGGAGAGCAAAAACTACGAATCGTTTTGGAATCGATTCTTCGCAATGTTCCTAAGAGTGAACAATGCCAGAAATACGGAATTACCGAAGCCGAATTTGACAGTTGGAATCATAAACTTGTTACCGATGGTGGACGGATTTATGATGAATATAAACCGGTTTCGAGTGTCGAGCGCACGCCGGTGCTTACCAATCTAAAAAGCTTAGGTAAAATTGGGATTATTCTTAGCGTTCTCACTAACCTGGGAGCTCTCTGTTTTCTGGGTGTTTGGCTTCTATTGGATGACGAAGAGGAGCCGATCACAGCTCCGGAAACAATCGTTGAAATTGTGGAGGATATTCCTGAGGCGTACACCGAATTGGAAAGTCCTATTGTCGGGGGTGGTAATTTGCCGAGTCAGGATGATGGTGAGCCACAGGAAGATGATTTGGAAAGTTTTATTGCTGGGTTTGATTCACCACCAAATGATTCTAACTTACCCTTGGAAAGTCTCTTAGCCAATCCCCTGACATTACCAAGCCCAGAAGCTCTTAGTCCTGTGAACCCGGAAGATTTAAATGCAGAAGTCATGCTTTTCAATAAGGTTTATCAGGGAAAACATGTGGTTTATGTTCTGGATGCCAGTGTCTACATGGTCGAAAATAATGAAAGTACTCAAAGGTTTGAGAAAATGAGGAGTGCCCTGATGGACTCGATCATAAATCTTTCCACTAATTCATATTTCAACCTCGTTATTTATTGGAACCTTCGGGAGGCAGCCGCTCTTGGCAGAACTATCATCCGGGCCAATCAGGAAAACAAAAAATTGGCTTTGGATTGGCTCTCGAGCCTTGATGGAGATTCTGCGAATTTAAAGGAAAAAAGAAATAGATTTTATCAAAAGGAGCTTCTTTTCGCTAATCCCCTACCGGGGATTATTGGTCCGTGGTACGGGGTGAGTACGGCTGTGAGTTATGATCCTGATATTATTTTTGTGCTTTCGGGAAATACCGCCGCTTTTGTTCCCAGTGAAGTACCCAAGTCCCACTACAGTCGCCTTGGAGTAAATCCTTTTGAATCTCCTGTTTCGAAGGATCAAAATAAAACAGTCGCTTCCTCAGTCAGCGATCTTACGCGGCAGACTGCTTTCAAATGGCTATCATCCATAGAACCCGTTTCCAAACTTCCATCCGATCCCACGGAGGTCGAAGAGATTGCACTCAAACGCCTTGGTCTTTGGGGAGACTCCGCATCTGTGAATGGAGGAATGTCAATCCCATGGAAAAAAGTTTTTGAATTTTTTCTCACCGGTTTGGAATTCAACTTTTCAGAAGTTCCTAAAAGTCATTTCTTCGTCTATTTGCCGGAGCACACGGCATGGCCACATGATCTTTCCCGAACCGTGCAAGACTTCGCTATCAGTTCGAAAGGTTCTTTTGTAATCAATCCGGACATTCCCTAGAGGGCTGACTTTACTTAGAGTTCTCTGTGAATTCGCTCCGACAAAAAGTTGCACAAGGAATGTCTTCCTTTTACATGCTCTGCATCTTTCTTCTCTCCCTTTTTTTGACCGAGGAAGCTAATGCACAGATTCCCGATGAGCTTGCACAGGTAACTCTATCTTCTGACTTTGAAACGGTGAGCCCTGGGGCTTCTGGTTGGCTAATCACTGAAGTCAAAATGGAATCAGGGTGGCATATGTATTGGAAGAATGCCGGTCAATCCGGTTACCCTACCACAATTGAATGGCAGGCGGATGGAGCCGAACTGGGACCTCTGCAATTCCCTGCCCCCAAGGCCTACGAATTTCTGGAAATGATCATCTATGTGCATGAGGGTGAAGTGGTTCTACTCAGCGAGATGAGGGTCGATGAAGATTTTGACTCCGAGAACTTGGAGATTCGTGGAAAACTATCCACCTTGATCTGCAATGAGGAAAATTGCATTCCTTACGACGCGGATCTTATTCTGGACATTCCACTGGGAAAGAAAAGCAACCCGATGCCCGCTGAGTCCTCACTCGTTAGCAAAGCCAAGGCCTCTTGGCCTGCTATAGTTCCTGCTGATGCCCAATTTTCTGCTTTGCTCGAGGAGGGCTCGGCCGTATTCCAAATTTCTCACCCGGGATTGTCTAAATTAAATATCAGTGAGTTCTATTTTTTCCCTGAAAGTGAATACCTTGGACATCAACTCAAACAAAGTTTCACTTTAGACGATGCAAAAGGAGTCCTGAGCTTTTCTCTACCCGTAAATCCGGAATTAAATCCTCCCGAAAAACTGACAGGGGTGCTTACGCATCCAAAACTGGGCACAGGATGGAATATTACCTGGGATATCGACTCCGTGAAGTATGGAAAGGCAGCTATGGGCAAGGCGACTGGAGTATCCGTTTACCAGCCCGTTCAGGATGATATGGGATTGGGAGTGCTGATGTTACTCTTGGGAATGGTGGTCATTGCATTGGCCGCTTGGCTATACGGAAAGAGTGGGGTACCAGGGGCATCGATCAAATCCCGTAACCTTTACCGGATAATTGCCTTGGTTGTGGCTGGTATTGGAGTTTGGCTGGCCTTTCCATCCAAGGATGTTCCTGGAGAGAAGAAAATTGAATGGGGCGTTTGGTCTCCGGAGTTAGAGGCAACGCTGAAAGAGGAGGGGAAAGCAGTCTATGTTGATTATACCGCCAGGTGGTGTGCCTCCTGTATCGCGAATAAACGGGTCTATACCTTTGATTCCATGATCGAGTTATTTAAGGAGAAAGAAATAGTTGCTCTTCGTGCTGACTGGACAGACCGTGGACCGGTAATTCTCGACTCTTTACAGTCTTATGGACGCTTTGGGGTTCCCCTTAATGTTTATCATCCATCTGCGGTTGAAGGTGAGGAGGCTGGTTTACCGGTTCTTCTTCCTGAAATTCTTACGCGAAAGAATGTCAGGCAGGCGGTTGAGGATGGAAAAGTAGCTCAAGAGGAAGCTGAGCTCGGTTTTCTTGCCATTGTTGGGTTTGCGGCACTCGGAGGCTTAATTCTCAATCTTATGCCCTGTGTATTTCCGGTTATCGGACTGAAAGTGATGTCTTTCGTGAAGCAGGCTGGTGAAGATCCCGCACGCATCAAAAAGCATGGCCTCATCTTCACCCTCGGGGTGATTCTTTCCTTTTGGTTGCTCGTGGGAACTCTTCTAGGGCTCAGGGAGACTCTTTCCGAAGATCTGGGGTGGGGGTTTCAGCTCCAGGAGCCTGTCTTTGTTTTTGCTCTCGCTGTCTTTCTTTTGATTTTTGCAATGAGTTTAAGCGGGGTCTTTGAGATTGGCATGTCCCTGACAGGGGTAGGATCAAAACTTACCCAAACCGGAGGGCTATCTTCATCTTTCTTTTCCGGCGTTTTGGCAACGGTGGTGGCTACACCCTGTATGGCTCCCTTCCTAGGGGTGGCGGTGGGAGCTGCTCTTACCATGGAGTGGTTGCCTGCTTTTACGGTTTTTACCGCAGTTGCACTTGGGTTATCGGCACCTTATCTGTTATTATCTATTTTTCCCAAATGGATGAGCCGCTTACCCAAGCCCGGTGCATGGATGGATACTTTTAAGCAAGCGATGGCTTTTCCGCTCTATGGCACGGTGGCTTGGCTCCTCTGGACACTACAAAGCCTCCTCTAAGTGAGGAGGCTTTGCCGTTAAAAGAAGAATTCTTGTAAGAAAATTAGAGAGCTTCTTCGCCCTGTTCTCCGGTACGAATACGCACTGCCTGTTCAACCGGAATAACGAAGACCTTTCCATCTCCAATCTTCTCGGTCTTGGCCGCCCGCACGATCGTATCAATCACCTTGTCGGCAATATCATCGGGAACCACAACTTCGACGACCACTTTGGGTAAGAAGTCAATGGTGTATTCACTACCACGGTAGATTTCAGTATGACCTTTTTGACGACCGAATCCCTTGGCTTCCAATACGGTCATTCCTTCGATGCCGATTTCGGAGAGGGCATCTTTGACATCCTCTAGTTTAAAGGGTTTGATGACAGATTTGATAAGTTTCATATCGATATAAAAGAATAATAAAGATTAGATATTAATTAAGGGAATAACCATTCTCCCCATGTGCCGATTGGTCAAGCCCCTTTGTTTCATCGTCTTCAGAAACTCGGATTCCTCCAATAAAAGGAGACATGATTTTTACAATTAAGTAGGTGGCTACAACCGAAAGGGCAATAGCAGCCAGGCACCCCTGTGCTTGCACCACAAATTGCTCGCCGGCAGTCGCAGCATTGATTCCAAGTCCGCCCAGGGTTCCTTCGACTCCAAGAAAGGCTACAAGCAGAGTACCAAGGATTCCGCCCACTCCGTGAACAGCTGCCACATCTAGAGAATCATCGATGCCCATTGCCTCTTTGACAATGCTGCATGCGTAGTAGCAGACAAATCCGGCAGATGCACCGATAATGATTGCACCCAAAGGTCCGACACTTCCGGAAGCCGGGGTAATCGTCGCCAATCCGGCAATCGTGCCGGTTACAATCCCAACGAGACCAGGCTTACCGGTTTTTCTCCACTCGACTAACATCCATACGAGACTGGCGGTTGCTGCGGAGATATGAGTGACAAGCATAGCCATGCCTGCACTGGTATCTGCAGCACCGGCACTTCCTGCATTAAAACCAAACCAACCCACCCAAAGCATCGCTGCCCCGGTCATTACCATTCCCGGATTATGTGGAGGTTTCAGGCTGCGTGGAAATCCCTGCCTTCGACCCAGCATGTAGGCCAGCGTAAGGGCTGAAGCTCCGGCGGTTGCATGAACCACAATTCCTCCGGCAAAATCAATCACTCCCTTTTCGGCGAGCCAGCCGCCACCCCATACCCAGTAACATACCGGGCAATAAACGAGTACCAACCACAGGCCGCTGAAAATGAGCACGGCTGAAAATTTAATTCTTTCCACGAATGCACCCACAATCAAACCGGGGGTGATGATTGCAAAGGTCATTTGAAACATAACCCAAACCGTTTCCGGATGGTCACCATTTAGGTTTTCGATACTTAGGTGTTGAAGGAAAAAGGCGTCGGTTCCCCCGATCCAGGCTTTTCCGCTTCCGCTGGTCAAGGCGAGGCTGTATCCCACCGCAAACCAGATAATTGAAGCAAGACAGGCTATCGCAAAGCAATGCATGAGGACGGACAGAACATTCTTTGACTGCACCAATCCACCGTAGAATAAGGCAAGACCTGGTAGGGTCATAAATAAGACGAGAGCCGTCGCGGTGATCATCCATGCAGTGTTACCCGAATCAAGACTGGCAATTTCTTCCTCCGCAGGGGCTGCAACTTCCGCTTCAGTGGTTTCAGCCTCTGAAGAAGAATCAGTCTGATTACTGGGATTAACCGAAGATTCTTGAGATTCTTGCTGCTCGGGGGCAGGGGATGCAGCTGTTTGATTATTCTGACAAAACAGAGTCGAACTCCAGAAAAGAAAGGAGGCGAAGATAGCGAGGAATGGTTTCATTCTTATACTTGATTATTGGATTAGCACTTAGGTGAGAGAGGCTCTCACGAGGAAGTGAATACATGTATGCAGGAATCATTCCATGAATACTTTTAATTATAAAAATGAATACTATGCATGCATAATAACTCTCTATTTTTGGGTCTGTCTAGAATTTAGACACAAAAAAGACCCGGTTCCGAAGAACCGGGCCTTTAACATGATAAGAATAACTCTATTTGTTTGTGTCCAATTTAATTAGAGAGCTTCTTCTCCTTTTTCGCCCGTTCTTATCCGTACCGCTTCCTCAATCGGTAGAATAAATACTTTTCCGTCACCGATCTTTCCGGTCTGTGACGCACCTACAATCGCGTCGACCACTTTCGTTACGAGGTCATCTGCAATTGCGATTTCAATTTTTACCTTTGGTAAGAAATCGACCGTGTATTCGCTCCCACGGTAGATTTCAGTGTGCCCTTTTTGCCTTCCGAAGCCCTTTACTTCAGATACGGTCATGCCTTCGACTCCGATTTCAGAAAGAGCATCTTTCACTTCCTCGAGTTTGAATGGCTTAATAATGGCCTTAATAAGTTTCATATTGATAATTCCTTTTTTCGTATTGTGAGTTGTTTATGATTCAGGATCCGTAGGCTTCCTGACCGTGCTCAGCGATGTCAAGACCACGATCCTCTTCTTCTTCGGATACGCGAACCCCCATTACTGCTTTGAGGATAGAGAATACGATGTAAGCGAACGCAAAGGCAAATACACTAACAAGTATCGCACCCTTGAGTTGTACCATGAAATCAAATCCGTCAGCGAAAATGGCGGTAGCAATCGTTCCCCAGATACCGCATACACCGTGTACGGAGATAGCTCCGACAGGATCATCGATCTTGGCCTTGTCGAGAGTGATGATTGAGAATACTACGATTACACCTGCGATAAATCCGATGATTAAGGCTCCGGTCACGGAAATTACATCTGCATTCGCAGTAATTCCGACAAGACCAGCCAATATACCATTTAATGCCATGGAAAGGTCTGGCTTTTTGAGCATAAACCATGAGATCGCGATGGCACCGAGTGCACCCGCTGTTGCTCCAAGTGTGGTGGTTGTGAAAACTAGACCCAATGCACTTGGCTCAGCGGAAAGAACGGAACCTCCGTTAAATCCATACCATCCGAACATAAGAAGGAATACACCAATGGCAGCCAATGGAAAGCTGTGTGCTGGAATTGGTTTGATACCACTTTCTGTGTATTTTCCTTTTCTTGGTCCAAGTACCATTACACATGCAAGAGCACCAAATCCTCCGAA
>NZEN01000080.1 GCA_002689665.1 Opitutia bacterium
AAGCTATTTCTATGAAAACTGGAGCTCGTGCTCTTCGTTCTATCATGGAAAATATCATGCTTGATGTGATGTACGACCTTCCCGCTCTTGAGGAACCAGTACGGGTCACAATAAGTGCTGCAGTAGTTAAAGGTAAGGGTAAAGCCAAGATATCACCTTTACCTGAGACCAAAAGAGACGCCGCTTAAATACTTAGGGTCAAGGAAGAAATAGACGGCTTTTTCTTACATTATTTTTAGGGTAATTATCTGCCTCTCCGAAAACATTCAATTCTGAGGAGATACTCAACTCTTTGCCGGGAGTACCTGAGTCAAAATAGAGGGTTTCGCTTCTTGTTTCACCTGAACTCAAGTTCCCGAGTCTAAAATCTTTTTCAAGTCCTTTATACTTAACTTTTAGATTCATGCTTTGAATCCAAGCCGTACCTTGATTTTGCACCGTCACCTGAAAAGGAATAGTGCCCGATGAAGAAAGATTACTCGGGTCAAAATAATATCCGACAACAGCTGCGTCGACAATGCCCGGTGTGTTTCTCTGGTCTAGTCTGCGCATATTAATTACTCCCCTACCCGCCCAAATATCCTTACCCGGCTTTTCAGTTTCATCTACATTGGCATAAAGTGCTTCGATAGCATCCTTTTTATTCTGCAAGGGTGATCGTGATAATTCATGAGCCAAAGCCCCTGTAACAAACGCTGCCGAAATCGAAGTACCGCTGAATTCGACAAAGCCACTATTCTCCCAGGCAGTAAAAACACCGACACCGGGAGCAGCCAAATCAACCTCCGGACCAAAGTTCGCAAAAGTAGAAACCCTTGAATTGGCATCAACAGAAGAAACTGCAATTACATCCTGATGCCTGGCTGGATAAGCAACATCATTTAAACCATCATTCCCAACAGCGGAAACGAGCAGTACATCCTTGGACTTTGCGTATTGAATGGCATTATTAATAGCAACGGAAGAGGATCTTCCTCCGAGACTGAGATTAATGATATCCGCCCCCTGATCTACGGCCAACATAATCCCCTTAGCAATCGTAAAGGAATCCCCCTCACCATCCTTTCCCAAAACTTTAACAGATAGGATTTCACTCGCTGGTGCCAAGCCAAGAAACCCTTCGGTTTGCCCTGCAATAATTGAGGCGATTCCTGTTCCATGCCCCATTCCGGATATACTATCTTCGCCAACCAGGGCAACTTCACTGAAATTCAAACCTACTAGAGATTCGTGATTGCTATCAATGCCCGTATCAAGAACGGCTACTTTAATCCCAGTCCCTGAATTCCATCGATCCTGTGTAGTGCCAAGCCAGTCCATTGAAGTTCCAGCAAAGGACTTCTCCATCTCAAGCATACGTCGTTCTGGGACAGTGGGTATCTTCAGTCTTATATTTTTCTGAAGTTCAAAATCATCTGCATTATCTCTTAAGAACCGAGCAAAAGCATCTGGATCATGAACCCTTATCCTCATGGTACCTAGACGATCTAAGCGATCCATAATTTCAAATCCGTCCATTGATAAATTCTCTGCATCCAACCCATAATCAGGGTCTCGAGCTGTAAGTAAAATGTCGCTCAACCCTTTAAGCGATTTATCGTCCCAAAAGCTATAATCGCTTTTTATTTCCTTATTTAAATCAGAATGATCTTTAGCTGGAGGTTTCCCAGGTGATATTAATGCAAGCTCGGCCGCCTGATTCTCTGTACTTTTGGAACGATTTGAATTGGTCTCTTCGTGTGGAGAAAATAGATTAAATATAAAGATAGCTCCTACACACAACGCCAAGCATACAATCCAGATTGAAAGCCTCATTACTATTATCTACATTGAATTTATTGATTCTAGCAAATCGAATTCATAATCTATAAAGAAATGAAACCTGTTCTAGTCGTTGGTCATGGTCTAGCAGGTGCTATCTTAGCTCAAAGTCTATTGATGAGAGGTATAATGGTTCATTGTGTAGATGCGGGGATCAAGCATTCCGCCAGTTCTGTAGCCGCAGGTCTAATTAATCCATTTATTGGTCCTAAGCTCAATATCCCCGAACAATTTAACGAATGCATCAAAGCAAATTTGTTATTTTTTCAAAAATGGGAAGTCGAAGCTGGAGAGAAACTCTTTCATTCAGAACATCTTCTGCGTGTTTTCACCTCCCAAAAACAAGTTTCAAAATGGATGGAGCTATCAGAATCTTCAGATTATGCCCTGTCTTTTCTTGATGAGGAGAAATTAGATAAATGCGGCATATCTGGAAAATGGGGAGCGGGCAAAACCAAAGCATATCGGCTACATATCCAGCGCTTCCTTTCCTTATCAAAGGAAAAACTAATTTCAATGAATTGCTGGCAGAGTGTAGATGATGTTGATTTAAAAGATAAATCGGTTAGCGCAATCATCTTTGCAGAAGGTTTCAATGTAATTGAAAACCCCTTTTTTAATTGGCTACCATTTGCACCTGCACAAGGTGAAATACTGGAACTGGGCGGCCCAGTATTACCTTCCGCAAGCAATGGAACATGGTTAATCCCAAGTGCTGACAGCAACTACCTGACTGGTTCGACCTGGAAACATTCTGATCTAAAATCTGGGCCAACAATCAAAGGGAAAGAAGAAATTTTCCGAAATTTAAATTTTGTTCCCATTGAAATGTTTAAAGAAATTAATCACTTCAGTGGTATAAGATCAGGTACAAAAGATCGGAATCCGATCCTAGGCAAGCATCCTAAGCATAAAAACCTTTTCATCTTCAATGGATTCGGCTCACGGGGATCAACTACTATAATGTTAAACGCAAACCGGTTGATCAATCTTTTGGAACTGGAAATAGAATTGCCGGAGAAAGTAAGCTTAAGAAGATTTATGGAATATTATAAAGGTACCTAAAATGAGATTAGTCGAACATGCTAAAAAATTCATTTCAGATTCAATTTCAAAAGGTTCTATTTGCATTGACCTAACCTGCGGAAATGGCCTGGACACTCTCTTTTTATGTAAAATTACTGGAGAGTCAGGAAAAGTCTACTCATTCGATCTTCAACCAGAAGCTGTAGCTATAACAAAGGCTCTCATTAGTAGGACTCAACGCATTGCTTCCTGCGAAATTTCCGAGGCCTGCCATAGTCAGTTTAGCTCACACATTCCTTTTTTCTGTAAAGGTAATGTCTCCGCAGTCATGATGAACCTCGGATATCTTCCGGGCGGGGATCACCGAACCACCACTACCCCCGAAATCACTGAAAAAGCCTTGAGCTCTGTATATAAATGGTTAAGGCCAGATGGCGTAATCTCTGTTATTGCTTACCGAGGTCATCCGGGAGGCAAGCTGGAAGACTCTGTTGTGCAAAAACTGATTACCAACAATCGGTGGAATTGTCGGGTGGAACTCGGCAACAAAAAAGAAACCTCACCTATCCTTTACATGATCAGGAAGATGTAAATGGGTTAACAAGATCCACATCCTCATCGTAATTCACCCCGTCCAGTCCAAATCCAAAAAGTTTTAAAAATTCGCTTTGATACTCTTTGAAATTTGTTAACTCATTAAGATTTTCTGTATTTATTAAGCTCCACGCATTTATCACCTCTTCCTGAACTTTTGGATCCATCTCCCAATCATCCAGCCGGATTCGGTTTTTCTCATCTACAGGAACCTCATCTTTTCCTGAATAAAGACGTTCATTAAACATGCGGACAATCTGCTCGATACAGCCTTCATGAGTGCCCATTTTACGCATAATCTTAAATAACAGAGACACATATAAGGGAACAACTGGAATAGCAGAACTTGCCTGGGTTACGACAGCTTTATTAACCGATACATAAGCATTACCTCGGCACTTACCCTGCATCAAATCAGTAAGTTCACTTGCAGTGCCTTCCAAATCTTCCTTTGCCCGACCTATCGTACCGTTTCGATAAATTGGTTGGGTGACGGCAGGTCCGATGTAGGAGTAAGCTAGGTTTACACAACCCTCTGCCAATAAGTTTTCTTCGAGCAAAAACTCAGTCCAAAGTTGCCAATCCTCTCCACCCATTACTTTTCGAGTACTTTCGATTTCATCAGGTGAAGCAGGGTCAATTGTAATTTCCTTTACCTCTTCCTTATCAGTATCCAAAGTTTTATTTCGATATACAGCTCCAATTGGTTTTAGGCATGCACGATAGTTCTCGCCACTTTCTGGATCTGTTCGCCGAGGTGATGCCAAGCTGTAAATGACTAAATCAAATGCCCCGCCCATTTCTTTTGCCCGCTCAAGTACCTCTAGCTTACATGCCTGAGAAAAGGCATCTCCATTAACATCCAGATGAACTGAGTCCAAACCTTCAGCGAGTTTGTTAAATGCCAAAGAGTTGTAATAGCCTGCACTGCCTGGTTTATCCGGCTTTGGTGGACGCTCGAAATAGACGCCAAGGGTATCTGCTCCAGAGGAGAAAGCAGCCGTTATTCTGCTAGACATGCCATAACCTGTAGAGGCCCCAATTATTAGAACACGCTTGGGTGACTTTCCTTTCCTGAGAGGGTTTGCCCTGGCAATCTCAACTTGTTCCCTCACGGAAGCCATACACCCTTGAGGGTGTGAGGTTATACATACAAATCCTTTTATTCTTGGTTTTACTATCATCTTGTCTTTAAAAATTCTGGATATCTTGACCATAGCACTGACTTCATCCAAGCTAAATCATTACTTATTAATTAACTCATTACTAATTTGTGAATTACAAGGAAAGAAAACTAATTTCTAGTTTTACAGGTATGCCTGTCACTGAAGACCCGAAAAAAGAGCAAGAACCTGCTAAATTCACGGATGTTATAGATCAGGTTTGGGAATCCTGGAAGATTGGAACGGAGGTCTCTCCTGAACAAAAGATTTCAGAAAATTGGAGTAAATTAGTTGGAGCTAAGCTAGCAAATAAGTGTGCTCCTGAAAAATTAGACTTAGATAGAGGACTGCTTCTGATTCGATCTTCCAGTGCAACGGTAAAACAGGAATTAACTTTTAAAAAAAAGCTGCTTATCAAAAAAATATCTGATCTAGGTGCCGAACTGAAAATTACCAATATTAGAATTCATTAAATTCAGTTAGCTAAGCTGCATGAAGGTATTCCACTGGTTTATATCTTCTTGCCACAAATCTAAACAGGAACGCGGTAATCAGAATCAACCCGGTCCAAAACCAAAATTCCTGAACTTCAGTCATTTTTGAGGATCCATCGTGCTCGAGTAATAGAAATTTCACCTGCGAGGTAAGAAAGTTGCCAAGTGAAACTGTGAGAAGAAAAAAGGCCATGACAAGCGATTTCATGTTCCTGGGTGCCTGCGTATAGGCGAACTCCAGGCATGTAATGGATATCATAACCTCCGACGCAGTAAGAAAAAAACAACCCAGAATCTGCCACCCAACCGAGGGAAAAGCACCCGCATCAATAAAATGCTGAAGGATTGCAACAATTCCAAAAGCAAAACCCATAACCCAAAAGCCTATCGACATCTTTCGCAATGGAGAAAGTTCTATGAAATTTGAAAGGACAGGATAAATGTAAAAGGAGAAAACAGGAATCAGAATCAGTATGAAGAGCGGATTCCATACTGCGGCTACTTGTGATGCCAGCATTTCGTTTCCCCCAAAAAAAGGAACCCAGTCGGGGAAAGTACGATCTAAACTCCTCGCCTGGATTTGCCATGATGTCCCGATCTGATCAAAGAGAGCCCAAAACATGATAACAAAAGAGAAGATCAACGACAGTCGGAAGATCGGCATGAGGCTTTTTCTTGAAAATGTCTCTTTAAAGTAAATGACCCCGCGAGGTGGAATATGTGCAAAATCACTCCTCCCAAGCCAAAAAAATAAAGTCGCTATACCCATCAAGATTCCAGGAAGGCCAAAGGCATAATGTGGGCCGAAAATAATCTCACCTGGATTCTTGCTACCAACAACGAATTTAACATAAGGATAGATACTTTCACCGATTGAATTTGCCGAATTTTTGGCCTCCAGTAAAAAAGGTGTCAATAAACCAGAGAGAAATGCCCCAAGATTAATGGAAAAATAGAACCAGCCAAAAACTTTCGAGAGAAGTGTTTTATTATGTTCAGAAAATTGATCTCCCACATGAGAAGAAACGCAAGGTTTTATCCCGCCCGAACCAATTGCAATGAGAGCAAGCCCACCGAAAAGCCACAATCTCGTGTCTCCAGAATAGCCCATGAAAGCCAGGCAACCATGCCCTAAACAATAAACGAGGGAGAGAATAATGATGGTCAAGTATTTCCCGAGAAATGCATCAGCCAAAATCCCGCCAAGAACAGGAAAAAAATAAGCAGATGCGACAAATAAATGATTCCACGCCTCCGCTTCTTTTATGGAAAAAACATCGAGACTGCCATCAGGTTGCATCAGATATGTGGTCATGAAGACAAGCAGAATGCTCTTCATCCCGTAAAAGGAGAACCGTTCAGCAGCTTCATTTCCAATTATGTATGGGATGCCGGGAGGGAATCCTTCGGTTTGCAAAGGTTTATTCCTGTATTTGCTCATCAAACTAGTTTCTTTCGAGTTTCTGTTGTGTTTTCCTGCGAGCTAACTCCGAGTCCAAATCGTTTAGTATACTCGGATCTACGGAACTGAGATCGGTTTGCTCGTTTTTGTCTGATGATTTACAGTTTTTCGATTTTTTCTTAAATCCCCATATCAAAAATGCTAAATTACAAATTAGAAGTGAAATGGAAAGAAACCCAGTAACCCCATGCGAAATATCCCCAAAAACTGAAAAAGAAATAGCCAATGCAAACAATAGGTTTAATCCTGGCAGATGAAGATTATTATTCTTTATAAAAGAGACCATTAATACTTTCTGCAAAAATTTATGAGTAATGAACTTGCCAGATTGCTCTTTTTAAAAAAGAAGTATTCCATGAATATTAATAGATTCATAATATCTCTTAGCGTACTACTTTTTTGCTCTTGTGAGCAACTGAAAGATGTAAGTTTGCCAACCAATGATAAAAACGAATCTTCAGAAGATGTGGTTGCAGAGAAAAAGGTAGATAAAAAAGAAACCAGTCTTTCAGAGGAAAAACAAAATGAGCAACTAGCTCTACCAGCACCTCTTCCGCCGCCACTCACGCCTACTGAACCCAAGACTCCGAAAGTAGTCGAAGCTAAAACCCCTACAAAACCTGAATTACCTGAATTCAGTGAGGCATTATTGAAAGCAGTTTCAAACTGGAAGAAAATTCCTCCATCTGTTTTTCCGTTATCCTCGGTTACCGTTAAAAAAGAGGTCAATTTCGTTGCCAAAAGTTCAAGTAACGAGATTATGGCACGAGCGAAGAAGGCACCCGGAGAAGAAGTTGTCGCAGTAGGATTGTATCAAGGTGATCTGCTCGTCGCACCCTCACTTACTGGAAGGATGAGAGGACGCATAGCTATTGATGATACAGATTTTAAGCAAGGGGTAGCCTACCTATTCGAATTAAGAAACAAGCAGAGAGCTGAGTATGAAAAGAGGCAAGCCGAGTTAGCTAAAAGTCAAAAATCAGGTGATGTTCAAATTGAAACTATCAAAATCAAGGAAGAGGTTTCTCTTTTTGATGATCTACCCATACCTGGCGATTTTGGTCATGGGAAGTTCTGTATTTGCAAAGATTGTCGCGAAAAGAGATTAGCCGCGACTGGTTCAATGAAATAAATTTCAGTAATTATGAAAACAGGAATAAAAAAGAAAAACATTCGGGATGTTGAAATTGGTGATCATGTAAAACAGACAGTTTCCACTGGTGGAAAAAAGAAGTGCGGAGAGGTTGTCATGATTCTCCAGGACAACCCTGGGGATCCTACTCTTGAATGCGTGGAAGTTAATCCCGATGATCTCACGCCTCTAGAAAAAGGATCTGAGGGGATCAGGACTTTCAAGGCAAAAAGGTCAAAACTTAAAATCTACACCCCAAGAAAGAAACTTTTCGCTAAGAAAACATTTGAAAAAGGTGATGTTGTCCAAAATAAGCGGGGTGGAACCATCAGGTACGGCAGGATAGTCTGTTTTGTTCATCCTGATGGGCTTTACTCAAAATCTCATGAGGAAGGTTACAACGGTAAAGACTTATTGGAGTGTGTGGAGATTGAAAAAAAGCCTGGACTGATGCAGAAAATGGATGCGGATGGTGAACCTAAACGTTTTCAAGCACAAGGTAAGGACTGTAAAATCATGAAAGTTATTACTACAGACTCCAAGGGCGAGCCTACCACGATGCATCGCCTTGATATACCAGATGAGGAATAATTAATTGCTTGTAAAATAATTATCTAAATCAAGCTTCCTCAATCTAACAATTTTACTTTTTGAGCACTTGTATGCTTCAAATTTTGCATTTCCACGAGAATTGTCACTTTTGGCAAAGGTAATTCTTATGATTCTATTTTCCCATCGAGTCATGCACCACTTTAAGTGATATGCATGAGTTAAGTAGTCTATCGCTTCAGTTCTGTTAAGAAAATACTCGTCGTTTATTTTACGAACCATTTATACAAAAAAGGCCGCTATTCGCGGCCTATTTAAAATCATTAAAACACAGTTATGATTGGTCGTAATCACCCTTTTTGATTTTCTGACATGTTGCAGTTGAAACACCAGTTTCTTCCGCAGCTTGTGCAAGAGTCTTACCTTCAGACAAAAGTTGCTTCACCTGTACTATCACTTCCTGTGTAACTTTGGCTCTTTTACTTTGGATACCGAATCTATCACAAAAGGCAGACTTCGCGACAGGAGGCAAGCCGTTGACATAGCACTCTAAATAATCAACTACACCACGAAAAACCTTCCTACCGTCTTCCCTGCGATGTTTTTCGTGATCTTTTTTAATCATTTCATAAAGGACTGATTGATCTTCCTTTGTAGATTTTTTGGCTTCAATTTGTTTTTCGATCTTACGCTTTAAACGCTCAAGATCTTTTAGGCTTTGATTTTCGTTTATGTCCATAATGTAAAAATAATATTTATCAATTTATTACTAATAATATGTATAAAGTAAAGAAATATTATTTAAGTATTTCTATCCAAATTTCTATACTGAATAGCTTCTAATAAATGTTTTTTTTCAATATTTAAAGAAGCATCAAGATCGGCAATTGTACGAGCTACTTTAAGAATTTTATTATATGCACGAGCTGACAAAGATAACTTATTTATAGCTTTTTTAATAAGTTCTTTTTCGTCGCGACCGATTGTACAAACCTGATCCATCAAATTTTGAGGAATGCTTGCATTGGTAAAACCGCGAAACCCATATTCAAAATACCTCTGCTTTTGAACATCCCTGCAAGCCTCTACTCTCTCTCGCATCGCACTAGATCCTTCTCCAGTTTGCGATTCTTGTAACTCTTCAATCTTAACGGCTGGCGTTTCTATATGGATATCAATTCTATCCATCAATGGACCACTAATTTTTGATCTGTACTTTTGAATTTGTGGCATAGAGCAACGACAAGTGTTCTGTTGGTCGCCCAAGTAACCACAAGGACATGGGTTCATCGCAGCAACAAGCATGAATCTACAAGGAAGAGTTACTTTGCCCGCACTTCTTGAAATCGTCACTTCACCATCCTCCAGAGGTTGCCTTAATACCTCGAGAGCAGAGCGTTTAAATTCTGGCAACTCATCGAGAAAAAGTATTCCGTTATGTGCTAGTGAGATTTCACCGGGACCAGGTATTGCACCGCCACCTAAAAGTCCGACATCGCTAATGGTATGATGCGGGGATCTGACAGGACGTAGCATTCCCTTTGTTTTCGTAAAAAAATCGCTTCCCTGAACAGAATATATATTGAGAATTTCCAGAAACTCATCCATCTCAGGCTTAGGGAGAATCGAAGGTATTCTTTTAGCCACCATGGATTTACCCGCCCCAGGTGGGCCAATTATGAGCAGGTTGTGTGAACCGGCAACAGATACTTCAACAGCACGCCTAAGTCCATACTGACCTTTGACATCCGCAAAATCATCAAGCAAAATACTTTGTGAGAAATCAGAAAAAGGTGATTGCTCAGGTAATAAAGGACTAATACACGATTGATCATCAAAGAAGGCAATAGTTTGTGCTAAACTGTCAACAGGATAGACGGATATTCCTTGAATCAGGCAGGCTTCCATCGCAGAATCTCTTGGCAAAAGTACACCTTTCTTACCCATTTCTTTTGCTAAAATTGCCATAGCAAGCCCGCCTTTAACTTTCCTAACCTCCCCAGATAGAGCGAGCTCTCCCGCTATTAGAAAATCATTCAATCCAGTACATTGAATTTGACCAGTAGAATCAAGCAAAGTCAGGGCAATCGGCAAATCAAAAGCAGCCCCTTCTTTCCTTAGGTCACCAGGAGCTAAATTAATCGTCACATGTGTTCTTGGTTTGCTGAAACCGGCATTTCCAATACTTGAAAAAACCCGATCCATCGATTCTTTCACCGATGCATCCGGTAATCCTACAAGAACACACTTTGGGTCACCTTTTTCTCCGCTGTTAGCTTCGACAGTGACTTTTAAAGCAGAGACCCCAGAGAGAGTTGCCGATGTACTTGCTGAGAGCATTTTAACTACTATCTATCCCGGATCAATTTCGAGATAGAACGAAACTCGGTATGATTTGAACTTTCCAGCATTGAATAGGCCACTGTCTCCAATGGGATTACATGGCAACCAAAAGAGCTAAGTTGTGATAATATTACACTGCTATCAGCTATTCTCCTTGCACCGATACAGTCTGAGATAACAGTCACTTTTAAGTTTTCCCGTAATGCGCTAAGACATGTTTGGTAGATACAAATTGGGGTCTCAATACCCGATATAAAAAGATGTTTTATATCATTCCCTTTGACCCAACGGAGAAAGCCCTCACAACCGAAAGCAGAAAAAGTATCTTTCGGGAAAACTTCTAAACTTGAATCAGTAGTAAGAATTTCTGCGTTAGTCTCACCTAATTTCGAAGGAACTTGTTCTGTCAAACATTGCTTCACATTTAATATACTAAATATTTTTAGCTGTAGAATAACTGAAGACTGGAGTTGATCGCTACCCTTAATTACCTGGAGTAGGCTATCTTGCATGTCCATCACAACAGAACCGCAACCAGCCTGAGCAGATTTTAAATTATCATTATTGTTCATTAATTCATTAATCTTCGTTGCCAAAATCTAGTCATTTATTGATAAGTTATTTAAGAATATTCATTCAACGATATGCATCTGAAATCAACCATGAAAAATTTAAATCTTATATTAAGCATTTTATTTTTATTTTCCTCACTTTACTTCTTCAGTTGTAGGAGCAATCGTTCCGACCCCGAAAAGATAACCATGAGACCAAGAGTTTTCATCGAAAATTCTGCTCCTGTTCCGATCATTGATGAATACGACTTTACTAATGTGCAAATAGGAACGATCGATAACATCTTCACCGAGGACCCTGACGACCGAACATATGCATTATGGTTTTCTCTCGATCGCAGAAGTGCGATTACTTTGCAAAAAGAAACCATAAGGAGAAGGGGTCAGACACTACAACTGATTATTGCTGGTCAACTTGTAGGTTTTCATGTTGTGCAAGAAGCAATCACGAACGGAGTGGTCGCTTTTGTTCTCGCCAACAACTTGCCAGAGGAGAATGCAATGATGCTTTACCGTGAACTTACACAATCAATAACTCACTTACAATTAGAGCTTAAAGAGCAGCAAGGATGAGGTCTCAATATCGACTACTTCTCTCGATTCAGTTCATTGTCATTCTTTTTCTGTCTTCCTTTTTACGCGGGGAGGTATCGCCAAGCTTCCAATTATCATGGCCCACCCCGAATCCTGCATTTGCCAAGGGCATGGGGTATTCGGCCTTCCTTCAAAAGACAGGACCAGATAAGGCTTTCTCATCAGGGGCATTTGGTTGCGTGAGAAACAATGGTTACAAGTTTCACGAAGGCCTTGATTTATATCCTGTAAAAAGAGATCCCAGGGGACGGGCAGAAGATTCAATCTATGCAGCAATGGAAGGTATCGTCGTGCACGCCAATAACATTTCGGGACACAGTGCCTATGGTAAATATGTAGTGCTTGAACATAATTCTGTCGCACCAACCTTATACTCACTGTATGGTCACTTAGATTCTATTGACCCGGTTCTAAAGAAGGGCGTTACAATAAAGGTTGCCCAAAAAATCGGAAAAATGGGGAATTCTGCATCCTATCGGATTCCGCTCAACCGTTCCCACCTTCACTTTGAGATTGG
>NZEN01000081.1 GCA_002689665.1 Opitutia bacterium
GATTTAAAAAACATTTTTGGATCTCGGAGAGTTTCTTCTACTCGGAATCTACCCGCAAATTTTCTTAAAATAATAGAGAGTCAAACCGGTGCTAATGGAGTTTTGTTCATTGATTTGGACTCATACAGACCTTTTCGACCTATGTCTCTGGGTGTAAGGTCTAAACTAGTTGATTTAAAAACCGGCGAATTTATGTGGGCGATAGATGAAACTTTTGATGCAGGTCACGCTAGCGTGATAGTTGGTGCTTCACAATTTCAAGAAACATCCCAAGTTCGTGCACTCTCGGATAAAACAAATGGAAGCGTTTTACACTCACCTCGAAATTTCACCAAGTATGTCGCCTCGACCGTTTTCTCAACATTACCTAAGAGGTGATTATTATTGTTGCATTAGTCCACTTTAGAAAGTAATATATTTTAAATTAAGTAATGGAACCAATTTCAGGAGAACCCACTGTACCTTCGATTCAAAAAAATTTGAATGAAAATTCAGTTAAGTCATCTACTCGCCCTTTTCCTAATGAAGTTGTTCCCCACGGTAATAAAGTTAACCTGAATGCTTTAGCGGATTTGTCCAAGTCAGCACACAATGCATCAACTGACATCAGGGAAGATGTTGTAGAAAAAGCTAAGCAACTTTTGAATGATCCCGATTGGCTTTCAGACGACAATTTGTTCAATCTTTCATCAAAATTACTGCAAAACGAAAGTTTTGATTCTTAAAACATATTCCCATGCAGTACGATAAAATAGCCAAATCCTATAAAGCACAGTCTGTCCAGACTGCAAGTCCAGGTAAACTTGTCCTCATGCTTTTTGATGGTTATTTGCGTTTTACAACGGCAGCAGTAAAGTCATTTGAAGAAACAGATCTGACCAAAAAAAATGAGGGTATTAATAATAACCTCATCAAGGCACAAAATATCGTAACAGAACTTCAATCATCCCTGGACATGTCAGTGCCCGGCGAATTACCAGGCACACTTTACAGACTTTACGACTATGTCTTGCATCAATTACAGCAAGCTAATCTCCAGAAAAACCCTGAACCTATCGCAGAGGCAGATAAAGTCATTACTGAACTCAGGGAAGCATGGGCGGAAATGCTAATTCAAAATCCTACTGAGGGTGGCTCAACACCAACCGACAGCCAACCTGGTTCCATTTCCTTACAAGCATAATTCTCTATGAGCGAGAATCGTTTCGCTTACTTTATTGAGGCGTTGGAGACATTAGAAAACCTGTTACATGCTGAGACTCAAGCAATTGCGGCTAAAGATTTGGACACGATTGACTCGATCATGAGCCAAAAAGATGACTGCCTAAAGAATTTATTATCAGCAAAGGATAAATTACATGGCGACCCCAGAAATAATGATCTGGCCAATCAAAGGATCGATTTTGTAATGAACCTGCAAGCCAGGAATGCAAAATCCTTTGAGATATTAAAAGATAAAACCTCTGAAAGAAACAATCAGAAATCAACGCTTTCCACTAATGACGGGAAAGCTCGCAGTGCTTATCTAAATAATTAGTTTATAGATACTCCTGTGCCATCATTGCACTTGCGGTGAATGCAATTAATCCCTATCAAAGATCGGGATGGAAAAGCTAAATTTATTCCAAAAAGTTTGGAAAAACCACGAAGTTAACAAACTAGAAAACGGTCAAACTCAACTCTTCGTTGGGAGGCACCTCATTCACGAGGTGACCAGCCCTCAAGCGTTTGGCATGCTTAAAGAAAAAGGCCTACCTGTGCGCTACCCTGAGAGAACATTTGCAACGGTTGACCACATTGTTCCTACAGACGAAATTAATGAACCATATTCTGACCCTTTAGCTGATGCGATGATCAAAGAACTCAGAAAAAATTGCGAAGATACAGGCGTAACTTTTTTTGATGTTAGTTCCGGGAAACAAGGAATTGTTCATGTAGTCGGGCCAGAACAGGGTTTAACTCAACCAGGGATGACAATTGCATGCGGAGATTCACATACATCTACCCATGGTGCTTTTGGAGCCATTGCTTTTGGAGTTGGGACCAGCCAGGTCCGCGATCTTCTTGCAACGCAAACCCTCGCCCTTTCACCCCTGAAAGTCCGCCGAATTGAAGTAAATGGAAATTTAGCACCCGGTGTTTATGCAAAGGATGTTATTCTCCACATCATTCGTAAGCTCGGTGTAAATGGAGGAACAGGGTTCGCCTATGAATATGCAGGAGATGTCTTTGATAATTTCTCCATGGAGGAAAGAATGACTGCATGCAATATGTCAATCGAGGGTGGAGCTCGAGTTGGTTATGTGAATCCAGACCAAAAGACTTTTGAGTATTTGCGTGGCAGACCTTATTCGCCAAGTGAATCAGATTGGGATACAGCAGTCAGTACTTGGGAGTTACTCGCATCAGATCCTGGTTGCAATTATGACGACATTGTCCACTTTGACGCATCAGAAATATCTCCAACCGTAACATGGGGTATTAATCCTGCCCAGGCAATTTCTGTCGAAGAGAACATTCCGGACCCAACTCAATTATCGACAACCGAAGCAAGCAGTACTAGGGAAGCATTGGAATACATGAAATTAAAAGCAGGGACCCCAATCAAAGGCACTGCAATAGATGTTGCATTTATTGGTTCCTGCACGAACGGAAGGTTCTCGGATCTTGAAGAAGTTGCCAACAGAATTCAGGGGCACAAGGTTAAAGAGAATGTAAAAGCTATCGTAGTACCCGGTTCCCAAATAGTTAGTAAAGTAGCTCAAGAAAAGGGCTTAGATACAATTTTTAAGGAAGCAGGGTTTGAGTGGCGCAATGCAGGGTGCTCCATGTGCTTGGCCATGAACCCTGACAAGTTAATCGGTGACCAACTATGTGCAAGTTCAAGCAATCGGAACTTCAAAGGCAGGCAAGGTAGCCCTACCGGTAGAACTATGCTGATGAGTCCTCTTATGGTTGCTGCTGCTGCAATTTCTGGTGAAATTACTGATAGTCGCGAAGTGTTCCCCTCTTAATTTTATTTTTTATGCCTCTAGAGAAAATTACCACCGTAACGGGCCAGGGTGTTTATGTTCCAGGAGATGATATCGATACCGATCGAATCATCCCTGCTCGTTTTATGAAATGCGTCACTTTTGACGGGCTAGGAGAATATTTGTTTTATGATGTACGACATGATGGTAACGATAAGCTGACTGAACATGCATTGAATAACCCAAACTTCTCAAGTGCCTCAATCATGCTATCTGGGATGAATTTTGGATGCGGTAGCAGTCGTGAACATGCACCCCAATCGCTTTACAGGGCAGGTTTTCGTGCAATAATTGCCGGTAATTTCGCCGAGATTTTCTTCGGTAACTCTATTAACCTTGGTATGCCATGCGTATCCCTTGATGAAGCAGGTAGAATCAAATTAGCATCGATGATCGAGTCTGACCCAACACTTGAGCTAAAGATTGATCTTGTTGATAGAGAAATAGTTGCTGGTGACACCCATTTCAATTTTGATATCCGTGATGGTGCACGAGAATCTCTTATGAATGGAAAGTGGGATCCTATTGATGAATTACTAAATAATGTAACAAGTATTGAAAAAGTGGCTAAATCCTTAAGTTATAACTGATAAAATCTTCGTAACTTTTATTTTGAAACTAACCATACTAATAACCCTTGTTTGCATGCTCGTAAGCTGCAACGGAGTTATTGATGATGTGGGCGTATTTACTCCTAGTGATTTTATTGCTGAAATTAAGGAGGCAAATTTACCCTGCATTCTGCTCAATGACGATTCACAACCGAAATTGATCAATGCAATCCCTAATCATAAGCCGTTTGGTATTTATCAGGGAACCGACTTTACTTTTGCACTCTTTGATCTACCAAATTCAAAGATTTCTAGTTTCGATGACCAGAATGGAACACTTGATTTTTTTACAAATCAAAACCTCGTAGTTGCTGGCATTGGTAGAAATGCTAGCCCTTACACAAATATACTCGATGGATTAAAACAGCCTCTATCCCTGTCACAGCTTGGCGTTTTCATATATCCGCTATGTATTTGCTTATTTATAGCTATTTTCGTTTCTGTTGAACGCTTGTATTCATTACGTAGTGGTCTGATTTTCCCAAGGAAGGTTGC
Organism: Opitutia bacterium; assembly: GCA_002689665.1. GTDB lineage: Bacteria > Verrucomicrobiota > Verrucomicrobiia > Opitutales > Seribacteraceae > Seribacter. The sequence goes on from NZEN01000081.1 coordinate 4,139, forward strand.
TAAAGCGTTGAATAGTGGCGAATTCCCAAACCGCAAATGGAAAAAACGCTCGGCAGCAGAGCGAATTGTCTGGGTTGCTACTAAAGAAAAACCGTCGGTGGATTCACTTCGCAGCTATTCACGCTTAGAAGTTGCATCCATGGAGAGAGGTTTATTTTTATTGGAAGTTGTTGTCTCCGCGGCACCTCTTCTCGGATTACTTGGAACAGTCACTGGACTCGTTCAAGTTTTTTCTCAAATTCCAGCTGGAGGCGGGGCAGGGGACCCCTCCATTTTCTCCGAGGGAATAGCCCTGGCACTTCTTACGACTATTGCCGGACTTGCTATAGCTATTCCAACCTTAATATCTCATTCTTACCTGGTAAGATTAATAGAAAAACGAGCTTCATCACTGGATTGGCTAACGGAGAGAATCGTAGATGCAGTTTATCCTGCAAATGAAATTAAACTAGATTAGTAAAGTGATGAATCAAGGGTTCCAAAAAATTCGTCGAAAGCCAAAAATTGATGTGGTTCCCCTAATTGATGTATTGATGGTGCTGATTATCTTTTTTCTAGTAACGATGCAGTTCCAAGAGTTACGTGCATTAAATGTAAAGCTCCCCAAAATCGAGAGTGCAGGTTCCAACTTAGTTCGGAATGAATTGATCATTTCAATTAAAGCAAAAGGTGAAACCTTTGTGAATGGTAACCCCACCGATCGAAATGATTTAGAAAAATTACTCAAGTCAAGTGCTAGTCTGAAAAAAAAGCCTATGGTCTTAGTAGTGGCGGACGAAAATGTCCCACTCAAATTTGTGACCGAAGTAGTCGATCTATGCAGGCTAAATAACCTCGAAGACTTTCGCCTTCAGTCGAGATAGTTTTAGCAAAACTCAGGAAAGAAGGGATTATTCTTTTTTTCCTCACCGACAGTGGTGAGTGGTCCATGCCCGGGGCAAAGCACCGTATCGTCGGGTAATGTCATGATTTTTTCCCGATTCGTCCGCAAGGCATCTTCATAGGAAACCATCCCTCCGCCCATGGATCCCGCAAAAATCGCATCGCCTACGATCGCAACAGGGCTATCGAGACCATCAATCACATAGGTCATTCCGCCCAAAGCATGCCCATGAGTATGCAGCGTATTGAGTGAAAGACTACCGCATGAGTATGAAAAACACTCAGTAATCGATTCACATCCATCGAGGGCTTCTAGTTCGTGGACATAAACGGGGGGGGTGTTACTACCCTTTCTTAGCTCATCGAGGCAGGCAATATGGTCGCGATGCGTATGGGTTAGAAAGATTGAATCAACAGTTAAACTTTCCTGATTCAGGAAATCCAGTATTGGCTCTGCCATTGGACCTGTATCAAATAGCCATGCTTTCTTTGAGTTTTCATCCCAAGCTACAAAAGCATTCACCAGCATTTCCCCAAAAGGTAGATTCAATTGCTTCAAACCGTTAATTGCCAATGGGGCAGGACACCATTCCTTCCTGGCTGACCTCAGGAGTTTTTCAGAAGCCAAATCGAGCTCTTTAGCTATGGCAGAAATTAGCCCATCATTGACACCGCCTGCTAGGATTTTCTCAATATAAGACTTTTCAACATTCAAGCGACTCGACAATTCATTTTTGCCGATCCCGAGTCCACGCATTGCTTTACCAAGAATATCCTCGTGAAAATCTTCTAAGTCATTCATCTGATTCTTCCTTGTCTCGATTGGCCAACACCGGGTTTCCATCTTTGGTGCATCCACAGCCAACTTTCTCGTAACTGCTTATCTTTCCTTAGCTTCCCCTCTAGCCAAGTATTTGCTCTTTCTATAACTAACTGACTATCACTAATGGGAGTCATTTCATCAACTTCAATGGAACTCTTCCAAAAACCGATTCTTTTGGTGTAAACGAAAAGAATGCGGGGTTTATATTTTTCATTTAAGATGTCAGGTAAAGTAGTGCAGGAACATTCTCTTCCCATGAAAGGAAGACGAGTACCAGCTCCACCTGCATTTTGATCAAAGAGCATGGCAAGGATTTCTCCTCTTTTAAGAACTTTTAATGTTTTCAACATTCCTCCGTCCTTGCGATCTATGGTCTTAACTCCAAACCTTTGCCTGGATTTTTTAACAAAATCATCAAAAACTGGATTACGCAATGGTCTGTAAAGTGCATTCACTTGTAATTTAGGCTGCAGGAAGGATAGGGCATCGGCATGGCAGAAGTGTGGAATTAGCCATAAAATACCACTTCCCGAATCATTTATCCTGTTTAATTTTTCAAGTGAAATAGTTGAAATTGGAAAAGATCGCTTGATTCTATTCTCGCTGAGAAGTGGCCACACAAAGACTAAAAGACCTTGTTCGATTGTATGATTGATTGTTTTGACAGATATCACTTTAAGTTGCCAATAGCTCAACCCAGTAAAGGCTATTTGCAAGTTTCGCTTAACGAGTTCTCTTCTGCCAGCCAAAAAAAGGTATGCAGAAATAGAAAGCACCCAACAAAATCCAATTAATATGGGAACTGGTATTAAAGTAAGGGAAATACCTATGATGTTTAAGAAAAACTTTATCAATTTTGCTGGATGAAGAATAATCTTTATTGAATGTCTGGAGGAGTTTAAATCTGTAAACTATTGAAAACCATTCAGCGACAAATTAATAAAAAAACCATCATTATTTGGCGCTTTATCGATGGTAAAGTCGGGCATGAAAAGCAATCCGCTGCACTGATTTTCGAGTTAGAAAAGCTAATTCCTGTAAAAGTATTCGAGTTTCATTCAAATACCATGGATATTTTTCGAGATTTGTTTTTAGGCCGAAGAAAATTTTCAAAATATCACAATTCAAAAAAGCCTGACTTAATTATCGGAACAGGGCACCGAACACACATACCTATGCTTCTAGCGAAGCTAAAGTTTGGAGGTAAAACCGTTGTTATCATGAAACCCAGTCTTCCATATTCATTTTTTGATCTTTGTCTGGTGCCGGATCATGATAAACCTATTAAAAGAAATAACATTATTCCTATCATCGGAGCACTGAACAAGATTTCTTACGACAAACCTCCCCCCAAAGAAGTAGGGCTTTATACACTTCTAATTGGAGGTCCAAGTAGCCACTATAAATGGACTAATCATGAGATAATTGATCAAATAGAAAACTTTGCTAATTCAACCAAAAAAAAGAATCTTCGATACATCCTCTCCACATCAAGAAGGACACCAAAAGATTTTATACACGATCTAACCCAAAGGCATATTGAAAATCTAGAAGTATATAATTATGAAGAAACCCAAGATGGATGGGTAGATAATGTGCTCCTAAAAAGTGAATATGCACTAATTACACCTGATAGCATTTCAATGATATATGAGGCTTTTTCAGCGAATTGTAATGTCGGGATTTTTAAACTAGAAACCGTAAGTAAAAAGGATAAGCTATATAGAGAAGTCCTTTTGCTCAAAGAAAGGAATCTAATTATTGAATTAGACTTTATTCAAAAGGGATTGGCTAAAAACGATAATAAGATGAAAAATTATACAAAATTTTGTGCTACTGAAATTATCAAGAAGTTTCTCAACTAGAATCAGTTAGAATGATTTGAATAGAAAAATCAAACAGCCTTGATTGCTTAAAGTCTCGATTTTAAAAATCGACTTAGAATATAAAAAAAATTACGAGGGAATTGCCTGAAAAATTTAGCAGATTCAATTTCGTAGTCATAAAGAATTTCAGCTGAAACAAAATTTTCTCTAGCAATTGAAATACATTGATTAAAAATATTCAGTTCGTTCAGTATTAAATCGCGGGAAGAGAGAACATTCTCTTTTCTACTCAACCAAAGATTATTTAATATTGCAGACTTCATTACCTCAATGCTTTTACTTGGGTCATTGATATCGAGTATAGATAAAGAGTCTTTATCAAATAATTTATTGATGTTTGTACAACCATGATAGAAAGGGTAAGCAAAACCTAGGAATGCATCTGATAACTTCTCACTCCAATAAAAGGGAATAGAATCATTTTCCAAAACTAGATGGTACTTGAACTGAAGGATTGCATCCATTTTATCAGTGATTATCTGAAATCCTTTACCAAAGTGCACTAAGTTTTCACCTAATTCATTTTTTGCAAGCTCAAGAAACTTTAATCTTTTCTTTTGCCCTTCAGTTTTGTCGAGATTTGAACAAATTACAGATATCTTATCTCGCTTTTCAGGAATCTTCAAAAGTGAAAGCTCCTTATAACCGTAAGAGTAACTTCCCGATTCCAAATTCAATCCTACATGCCAATTCAAACTTGGGAAAACTTGCATTACTTTCCCATGTGGCTCGTCCTTATTACTACTAAAAATTTTATCAAACTGCCCATAAAACTTTCGGGGATAAATTTTCTTTGATGAGGGTTCGCCCGCCAAGTATGCAGTATTTAAACGCGAGCAATTCATCTGATCAGACGGTCTACCATAAGAAAACACTATCCAATAGTCACATTTTGTACCAGGCGGAGGATTGTAAAGAATACGCCAACCACTCTGCTCTTCTAAGTTTAGAGGCTTTAGTAATTCAAAGTTTTGATGAGGGATTTCTGAAGTAATGACTAAAGTTTTCATCACTTGAAAGCATATGTTAATCCACCAGCAACCCTCGTACTAAATTTGTATTTTTTAACTGCATTCAAGAAAATACTTTCATGCTCGCCTCCATGTAATTCAATCACGATACGGTCTACAAAATTCAACCAATCTAAGTTAGTGTCAGAAAATATTTCTTTCTCAGCACCTTCAATATCAATCTTTAACAGGGAAATTCTATTTCCATTGAGCATTTTTAAAATTCCCCTCATGTCAGTCGACTTTAATTTTGAGTCTTGCCCTTGGGGGGATGGCTTTACTGCTTTTGCCCACTCCCGGCCATCGCCCAACTCAAAGTCGACTACTTCCATAAAAATAGACTTGGTCCACAACGCAGTATTAAATACTTTACAGCGAGTGTCAAAGGGCTCGGTATTTCGTATTAGTTGATTGTAATTACCAACATCTGGTTCCAGTGCAAGTACTTCAGCATTAGGAAATGCATGAGCAAAAAATACAGTTGATGCTCCGAAGTTGGCACCGCAATCGACAATAGTATCTATATTATCAAAACTAGAGAGGAATTGATATTCCTTAAGAACAAAAATATGCTTAAATACATCAATATCAGTCGTATTTTTTCTGCATGAAATCTTGTGAGGATAATCTCTAAATGAAAGTTGGTAACAATCCCCGACTGATAGGTTCAGCTTTTTAAACCATGAGTATTTAATGAAGTTTGAAAAACCAATATTTCGAGACCTAGTAATGTATTTTCTCACTTAGCAGTAATTTGCCCAACATTTAGGCAAGGCTATTGACGGTTTATTAGTGTTGTCTGAATCCAAGGGGTGGGGGAAAGTCAACTTTTCATCAGCTTTTTCAACTCTGTCTCTTCTGTAAAAAGTAAACTCCATGAGCTTTGGTATTTCTATACCCTCTATGCTAACAACCCCTCTAGTATTATTAGGATGAATGTGAACACAAGAATGCTTGCGAAGCAATTTCTTGAAACAAGAACTCGCCAACTTAAAGAAAGGGTAACTCCAAAGATTGTGTAGACCATGAAATTCAATCAAAATTATACTAAATCTTGATAAGGTTTGCTCAGAAACACTTAAAATCGTTTCATATTCTGATCCCTCAATGTCCATTTGTAGAATTAGATCAGAATCCTTCGATGAAATACTTGACGATACCCAGTCATCAAGAGTTATGAAATGATCGTCCGAATATGAACCAATATATTTTTTA
>NZEN01000082.1 GCA_002689665.1 Opitutia bacterium
AAGGGCGTAGCCCAGAGGGTTGTTTTGCTGAACGCCGGAGGGTGTTCTGGCATTATCATTCCACTCGGGTGCTAAGGTTCCGTTTTCCCAGAATTCCTGACCATACTCCCACATCCCAAAATTTAGCAGGTAGAGATACTCCTTACTGATGAGCCGGTAGGTTTCAGGTGAGTCAATATTCCCGTCCATGTAATCTCTAAGGCTGAAAACTCTGTTGTCGACCGCTTGTTTCATGGCGTAGTAGAGTTCGCTAGTCTGCCAACCGCTTTGTGTCTCGGAGTCCCATTTTAAGGCGTTTCGGGATCCGTTCACCGCACCCGGCACTCCATATAGATGAATCGTGTGCATGAGATGCTCCAATACTTCGGCGATATCATAATCCCCCACATTATTTATCTGACCATCGCTACTGTTTCGGTACCATACCATGTCATTCATCAAATACTTATCGAGGTTTTGATAACCATTGTATGACTCTATTCCGTTGTCCGTTAGCGGATTGGGAGAATAATCGCTACCTCCACCATAGGCTAAACGTTGAGCTGCGGGAGATCCTTCATGCCAGGTGCCGGGTGCTCCTTTAAGGATTTGGATCATTCTCTCTTGAGATGAGATATCAATTTCTGAATCGTTTGGATCTGTGAGTAATTTTACGGTTTGAGCGACCTTGTGGGCCCATCTATCGGGTACGGCAGTTTGTCCTCCTACAGCAGCGGCTATGAACAGTTGCAGTCCATTGATTTCGAGGGAACGGTCGAACCAAGCTGAGATGCTGTCATTCGACATGATTGAACCACTCGAATAATACTCTGAAGGGTACGCAACGGAATCGTTTTGATTGAACTCGTTAACCAATTCGGAATGATAGGACCATGTTTTGCTATCTGCCCGGTAGAAGCCAAGTTGTGGAAGATAGTATCTCCAATCTTTGATTTCATTTACATAAACCCATGGATAAATCGAAGAGGTAGTCCAGAGCCATCTGAGGTCAGAATGATACATCCAAAAATTATCCGCATTCGAAAGAGGAGTGAAAACCCAACCAAGATTTATTTGGTAAATCCAGGAAGTGGATGATTCAAAATAGACTCCCAGCCAAGAGCTTTCATACCAACTGGAAGTGCCAAGGTAGGTAGAAGCGGGTAAGATAGATGAGGTATTTGCTTTGAGAGAGGAGGTTAGTAAGAGCAGGGCAATGTAGAAAAATTTCATTGCTTTTAAATAATATGTTTTTCAATTTAGACAATTAACATCGCGTCGCCGTAGGAGAAGAATCGATATTTTTGGGTAATGGCTTCGGCATAAATCTCTTTGAGCATCGGTAGACCATCCGGTTTGCCTGGTGATAGAAAAGCTGCGACCAGGCAGAGGAGGGTGGAGCCAGGTAAATGAAAGTTGGTCAGCAAATGATCGACTCCCAGAAAAGAATAGGGAGGGCGGATAAATAATTGGGCTTCGGCCCTGGTGGGAGAGTTGATATTCGGATCATCAGTTCCCAGGTAGTGCTCAATGGTCCGTACACATGTTGTTCCAATAGCTAGACGTTTTTGAGAAGTGTCCCGCAGTACGGACTTGGTGGATGGGGTGAGGAAATATTCTTCGGCATGCATCGGATGATCTTCCACCTTTTCAGTTTCGATTGGGCGGAAGGTGCCGAGTCCGACGGATAGGGTGAGATCGTGAATGGTATGTCCATCCTCGTTCAGTTTTTTTAATATTTGCGGAGTGAAGTGTAATCCGGCGGTTGGAGCAGCCACGGCACTACGGTTCTCACTTTTTGCATAGACAGTCTGGTAACGTTTCTCGTCGGCATGATCAGCGGGACGACGGACATAGGGGGGGAGGGGGAGCGAGCCCAATCTTTGAGCCAGAGCGGGAGGGTCGGAATCTTTTGGGAGGTCGAACTTTACCAGGTACTCCCCTGATGCTAGACTTTCGATGACTTCGGCATAGTACTCATCTCCCAATCCAAAAGTACCGGTCTTTGCTGTTTTCCCTCCAGGCTTAAGGAGGCAACGCCAGGTTGTTTCTGGAGGATCTGAAGGACGGAGGAGTAGGCATTCCACTTTGCCTCCGGTGGGGCGCACACCAGGAAGGCGGGCTTTGAGCACCGAAACATCATTACGAAGAATTGATAACCGGGGAGGGAGCAGGTCGGGTAATTCGTGAAAAAGGTGATGGGCAATTTTACCTGAATTACGGTCGAATAGTAGCAGACGGGACTGATCGCGTCGTTCGGCGGGTGACTGGGCAATCCGATCGGAGGGTAGGTCGTATTGGAGTTCGGAAGTAAGCATCTTGGAGGATCTATGAAAAGCACATCGACAAGCGATGGGCAATTTCCTAACTTTTATATTTTCTCGAATTTATAAACATAACCCCCTTTTTTCATGCCTGAATCCAACGATCTCGTCCAGCCTCCCGCTTCCGCATCCGAAAATGCCTACCTGAAGAATATGGAGGAATACCAAGCCATGTACCAAAAGAGTATTGATGACCCGGATGGGTTTTGGTCGGAAATGGCAGATGATTTTCACTGGTACTCCAAATGGGATGAAGTGCGTGGATATAATTATGATCGTAGAGAGGGGCCGATTTCCATCGAATGGTTTAAAGGGGCAAAGACCAATGTCTGCTACAACTGTGTGGATAGGCATCTCGAGACACGAGCGGATAAAACTGCGATTATCTGGGAAGGGAATGAACCTGGGGAGGATGCCACGATTTCCTACCGACAACTGCATCAACAGGTATCTAAATTTGCCAATGTCTTAAAAAATCGTGGGGTTAAGAAAGGCGACCGGGTATCAATCTACATGCCGATGGTACCGGAAGCGGCGGTTGCAATGCTTGCCTGTGCGAGAATCGGAGCAGTCCATTCGGTTGTGTTTGGCGGGTTTTCCGCAGAGGCACTGGCGGACCGGATTGTGGATTCGAATTGTAAAACTTTAATTACCGCCAATGGTACCTTTCGCGGTGCCAAGGCGATTCCGATGAAACCCAATGCGGATCAGGCGATGACCAGTGCATCCGAGCGTATGGGTGAGCCTGTGGAAACCTGCATTGTGGTCAGACGGGTGGCTGAGGATTCGGGAATTACCTGTGATATGCAGGAGGGGCGCGATCTATGGTGGGATGAAGTAATGGCTGGTGCATCAGATGAATGTCCATGTGAAGAAATGGATGCAGAAGATCCTCTCTTTGTACTCTACACTTCCGGTTCGACCGGACAGCCCAAGGGAGTGATGCACACATCTGGGGGATACATGGTCTACACGGCCATAACTCATAAGTATATTTTCGATTATCAGGAGGAGGATGTTTATTTCTGTGCCGCAGATATTGGATGGATTACCGGTCATTCTTACATTGTTTATGGTCCATTGGCCAACGGAGCGACCACCACCATGTTTGAAAGCATTCCTACTTATCCGAATCCTGACCGTTATTGGCAGGTGATTGAAAAGTGGAAAGTAAACCAATTTTATACTGCACCAACCGCGATTCGTGCAATCGCTGCAGCCGGGGAGGAGTGGCCGAGCAAGTACGATATGCCAAGCCTGCGGATTCTTGGCAGTGTTGGAGAGCCCATAAACCCGGAAGCCTGGCGTTGGTATCACCGCAATGCAGGGAAGGAAAGATGTCCTATTGTCGATACCTGGTGGCAGACCGAGACAGGTGGTATACTCATTACTCCATTGCCCGGGGCTACACCTCTCAAGCCAGGATCAGCCACTTTTCCATTTTTTGGGGTTAAACCGGTTATTTTGGAACCGCAATCCGGAGAAGTTATTGAAGGGAACGGTGTAAGCGGAGTTTTGGCAATGGAAGCACCTTGGCCGGGACAGATGAGAACAGTCTATGGAGATCATAAACGATTCGAGGAAACCTATTTTGATCAGTACAAAGGGTACTATTTTACTGGTGATGGATGCCGCCGGGATGAGGATGGCTATTATTGGATTACAGGACGGGTCGATGATGTGATCAATGTTTCCGGTCATCGAATGGGAACTGCGGAGGTGGAAAGTGCCTTAGTCGCCCACGAACAAGTGGCGGAAGCTGCGGTAGTCGGATTTCCACATGAAGTTAAAGGGGAGGGCATTTATGCTTATGTAACTTTGAATGCAGGAGTCGAATACACCGAAGAATTGCGAGGTGCATTAAAGCAACAGGTACGATCCGTGATCGGACCGATCGCGACACCGGATGTTATTCACTGGGCTCCTGCCTTACCCAAGACCCGTTCCGGAAAGATCATGCGTCGGATTTTAAGAAAGATTGCTACCGATGAGACAGATCAGATTGGAGACGTATCCACCTTGGCTGACCCATCAGTTGTTGAGAACCTAATTGCGAATAGGTGAATAAAAGTTTTTCTTGGCGCTCGCCACGGGTAGAACTTTTGTTCATGAAAAGAAATAAAGCATGAAAATTTATCTTAACGGAGATTTGGTGGAGAAGGAAAAGGCCATGGTGTCGGTATTTGATCATGGGCTGCTTTATGGGGATGGGGTTTTTGAAGGTATCCGTCTCTACGATGGTTGTGTTTTTAAATTGGATGAACATTTGGAGCGCCTTGAGTATTCTGCTAAGGCAATCCTGCTTGATCTGCCATTGGACCGTCAGCAGATGGCGGAAGCGGTTTGTGATACTTGCCGGGCGAATAATTTATCCAATGGCTATGTTAGGCTAGTAGTTACACGAGGTGTGGGACACCTCGGTCTCACCCCCGATGGATGCGGTCCTCCAAGCGTCATTATTATTGCGGATGATATCCAGCTTTATCCTGAGGAACTCTATGAGAATGGTTTAAAAATAATATCGGTTCCTACTCGTAGAATTAACGCATCAGCTCTTCCTCCAGCTGTAAAAAGCCTGAATTACTTAAACAACATACTCGCTAAAATTGAGGCGAAAAAAGTCGGTTTTCAGGAAGCTCTGATGCTTAATGACAAGGGGGAAATTGCTGAATGTACTGGAGATAATGTCTTTGTCTTAAGTAAAGGAGTTTTGTACACCCCACCTCTTGATGCGGGTTCTCTACGAGGGATAACCCGTGGTGCAGTTATGGATATTGCCCAAGATTTGGGTATCCCTTGTCGTGAGCAGGCTCTTACTCGATATGATCTATGGACGGCTGAGGAATGTTTTCTTACCGGAACCGCGGCCGAAGTAATTCCTTGCGTCGAGGTGGACCATAGGACCGTCGGAAATGGACAGCCAGGTCAAATGACCCAAAAGTTTATTGATAAATTTCGCCAAAATGTTCGTCAAGATGGGGTTAAAATATGATTCGTAATAGATTTTCTCCATTTGCTCTAAAAATGAATTATGGCACATCATATGCGTTGTCTTTTCGTGAATTTCAACTTACATTTAAGTTAATCTAACCTTATATTTAATGAAGTGTCATCATTGCGATAAACAAGCTACTGTTCATTTAACCCAAATTCTTAACGGGCAAATGCATAAGATGGACTTGTGTGAAAGTTGTGCTCAGGCAAACGGGGTGACCAATCCAGAAAATTTATCAATTGGTACACTCATGGACAGTACCGAGGGAGAAACTAAACCACCTGCTGGTTCTATGGTTTGCGAATCCTGTGGAACTACCCATCAGGATTTCAAAAAGGGTGGCCGGCTTGGGTGCGAGGCTTGCTATCATGTTTTCCGTCCAGTACTTGACCCCTTACTTGAAGGAATGCATGCTGGTACTCAGCACCTTGGTAAAATCCCTTCCGGTTCAGAATCTCGCGTAAAGTTCGAGCAATCCGTGGATGATCTTAAAAAACAATTGCTCACTGCAATTGAGAACGAGGACTTTGAAAAGGCAGCACAGCTACGTGATGAGTTAAAAGCTCTCGAGCAGGACGCTCAGGTTTAATCTTTCTGATGTTTCACGATTTACTCAACAAATTCGGCTCATCCAAAAAGAAGCCAAAGAGCATTCCTGTAACACTTAGCACCCGTATACGCCTTGCCCGAAATTTGAAGGAATTTCCTTTTCCTGGTAAAGCTGAAGAAGGACAAAGAAGGGCTGTTCTTTCGAAGTGTATGGATGCGATGAATGACATGGACACTCTGAAGGAAAGTACCTCCCTTGAGGTAGATGACCTTAGTGAGCTGGATCGTCAAATTTTAGTTGAGAAGCACTTGATAAGTCCGGAACTTTCCCAAGTGGACGAAGGCTCTGGCATTGTACTATCCAGTGATAGGAATTGTTGCGTAATGATCAATGAGGAGGATCATCTCAGGATACAAGTACTACAACCCGGTTTGGAATTTGAAAAGGTCTGGAAGCGGGCTGATGAATTAGATTCGAAAATTGAATCACAGGTTAATTACGCCTACGATTGTGAATTAGGTTTCCTGACTGCATGTCCAACTAATCTTGGCACGGGCTTGAGGGCTTCTGCAATGATGCACCTACCCGGTTTAGTAATGTCCAAAAATATGGACAAGGTAATTAATGCGGTCAATCAACTCGGTATCGCAGTGAGGGGACTATTCGGTGAAGGTTCTGATGCCAGTGGAAGTATTTTCCAAATATCCAATCAGCAAACTTTGGGAGAGTCGGAGGGTGCGATTATTGACCGCCTGAATGAAACTCTAAAGAACATTGTAACACAGGAAAATTTTGCCAGAGAGAAATTAATGCAAGACGATGGACTCAGACTTACAGACAAAATCAGTAGAGCGGTAGGTATCTTGAAATCCTGTCACTTGATCCAAAGCTCTGAGTCCATGGATCTTCTTTCTCTTATACGATTAGCTACTGATTTTAATATGTTACCCGAGCGTTTTCGTTCGCTCACGGATCGTATGTTTATTGAAATTCAACCCGGTCATGTCCAGTTTTCAGCTGGAAAACCTGTTGAGCCTTCGGACCGCGATCGTCTACGTGCCGAATTACTCCGGAAAGAATTTGGTCGTACCCCTCAACTGAATCTTGAGGGAGCAAGTTGACTTAAGCATTATCGGGTGGTAGAAATTTATTTATGTCTGAACCTATGAGTAACTTCACTCCTCGTGCCCAGCAAGTTTTAGCTTTGGCTCGCAAGGAAGCCGATCGATTTCACCACAACTATGTGGGGACTGAACATTTACTCCTCGGTCTGATTAATCTTGGACAAGGTGTGGCGGTCAACGTTTTACAGAAAATGGGCCTCGACCTTGATTCAGTTAGGCAGGCAGTGGATGAGCAGGTTGGTCTTGGACCTGAAGCCAAGCCGTCCGGTAATGTTCCTTATACTCCACGCGTCAAAAAAGTTTTGGCACTGGCCGGAAAGGAAGCAAAGGGCTTAAACCATAGTTATGTGGGTACTGAGCATATACTACTCGGGTTACTTCGTGAAGGTGAAGGTGTGGCAGCTAGAGTGTTGAAGTCTCTTGATGTGGATGTCGAGCGTTGCCGTAACGAGATTCTTTCTGAACTCGATCCGAATTTCTCATCGACTGAGGAAGAGGAAGCCTCAGTTGTTGGAGGTGGTGAAACCGAAGAAAAGGGCAAGGATGTTAAAACACCTGCACTAAAAGCTTTTGGTCGCGACCTTACTGAAATTGCCCGCAAGGGTGAAATGGATCCCGTTGTTGGTCGTGAAAAAGAAATTCGTCGTATGACTCAAGTATTGTGTCGGCGGACTAAAAATAATCCAGTCCTTATTGGAGAAGCAGGTGTCGGCAAGACTGCAATAGTTGAAGGTCTTGCTCAGCAGATTGCTTCAGGGATGGTTCCTGAGAATTTAATTGATAAAAAAGTGGTGACACTGGATCTGGCCTTAATGGTAGCAGGAACCAAGTACCGTGGTCAGTTTGAAGAGCGTATTAAAGCGGTCATGGATGAGCTCAAGAAATCCAAGAATATAATCATTTTTATTGATGAACTTCATACAATTGTTGGGGCAGGTGCTGCTGAAGGTGCAATGGATGCATCTAACATATTTAAACCAGCCCTTTCTCGTGGTGAACTCCAATGTATAGGAGCAACCACTCTGGCAGAATACCGCAAATTTATTGAAAAAGATTCAGCTCTCGATCGTCGTTTTCAGTCAGTCAAAGTGGAAGCACCATCAGTTGAGGATACGATTCTTATATTGAAAGGCATTCGCCCAAAATATGAAGAGCATCACAATGTAAATTTTTCAGATAAGGCACTTGAAGCAGCTGCCAAGCTAACTGACCGTTATGTGACGGGCAGATTCTTACCAGATAAAGCGATCGACGCAGTCGATGAAGCAGGAGCTCGCTCGCGCATGGAAACCATGCAACGTCCTCCCGAGATTGAACAACTCTCAGACGAAATTAAAGAGGTCTGTGCCCTGAAAGAATCTGCAATTTCTGACCAAAATTTTGAAGAAGCAGCCGATGCGAGGGACAAGGAAAAGAAACTTCGTGCTAAGCGTGAAAGAGTTTTGGAAAAGTGGAAAAAATCCCGTGAGGAAGAGCGTGCCACTGTTGACGAAGATGACATGCTTCAGGTCGTTGCCGATTGGACTGGTATTCCACTAAACCGCATGGAAGCCAAGGAATCCAAAAAGCTCCTCAAGTTAGAAGAGGATCTAAGAGAGCATATTATAGGACAGGATTTTGCGACACAAGTAGTCGCGAAAGCATTACGCCGTTCCCGTGCTGATCTTAAAGATCCTAAAAGACCGATTGGTTCTTTTATGTTTCTCGGACCAACTGGAGTTGGAAAAACTCACCTTGCCAAAATCTTAGCTGAAAGAATTTTCGGAGATCAGGACTCGCTCATACAAATTGATATGTCCGAGTATATGGAGAAGCATGCCGTTTCCCGTATGATCGGATCTCCTCCCGGATATGTCGGGTATGAAGAAGGTGGCCAGTTAACCGAAGCGATTCGCCGCAAACCTTATGCGGTGATTCTTTTCGATGAAATTGAAAAAGCTCATCCGGATGTTGCACAGATACTCTTGCAAATCCTTGAAGATGGGAGACTTACGGATAGTTTGGGGCGGAAAGTTGATTTCCGTAACACTATTTTAATCATGACATCAAATGTTGGGGCTCACATTCTTCAACGTAACACTTCGATGGGGTTTGCGGTTGGGGACGCTGATCAAGATTTTGAGAAGACTAAGGATAAAATTATGGATGAAGCGAAGAAGAGCTTCAAACCCGAGTTTTTGAACCGTCTTACTGAAATTGTTATTTTCCGCTCACTTGCCAAAGAAAGTATGAGTTCAATCGTCGACCTTGAACTCGATAAAGTGTCTCAACGTCTCAAAGACAAGAAACTTAAAATCGAAGTTTCTGATGAAGCCAAAGAATTTCTCATTGAGAAAGGATACGATGAGAAACTCGGAGCACGCCCTTTACGCAGGGCTGTCGAGAAATATCTGGAAGATACTCTTGCGGAGGAATTGCTCTCCGGGAATTTGCGCAAAAACAAACCTATCACCGTTGTACTTTCAAAAGACGAAGATAAAGGTTTATGTTTCGAGCAGAAGAAAAGCGTTAAGGATAAAGTATCTGTTTCAAGCACTTCTTCGGAAGACGAGTCTGAAGAGGAAAAATCCTAACTCACCCTGTAATCGTGATTCCTCTTTCTTTTTAGGGAATTTATATTTATGCAAAGAACCCTCATACTCCTCAAACCAGATTGTTTGGAAAACAAAGTCGCGGGCCAAGTAATTGGACGCTTTGAAAATCAAGGCTATGAAATTAAAGCCAGTAAAATGTTACAGCTTGATGATGCCCTTTTGCGTGAGCACTATGCTCATGTCGCGGATTTGCCCTTTTTTCCTGAAATTGCAGCTTTTATGAGCTCCCGTCCCGTTCTTGCTCTAATTTTAGAGGGAGATGCAGTAATTCAAGGAGTACGCGACCTTCTCGGACCCACGGATTCAAATGCTGCACCAAAAGGCACGATTCGTGGAGATTTAGGAACTGATCGGATGAAGAATGTTGTTCACGCATCAGACGGCGAAGATTCGGCCACTGCTGAAATCGCACGTTTCTTCAAACCTGAAGAAATCCCTGCCTGAAACAATTTTTTATTCTCCTTAATCGGAGAATCTTGTTACTAAGCAAACGGCATGTGCTGCAATTCCTTCAGCACGCCCTAATGATCCAATGTTTTCATGGGTTGTCGCTTTCATCCCGACGGATGAAGGATCAATATTAAGTATCTTTCCAAGGTTTTCTTTCATTTCTGAAATATACGGTGCCAACTTTGGTTTTTGTGCAACGATCGTTATGTCCACATTGGAACAAATATAACCAAGTTTTTCTATTTCACTGACTGCCCTCATTAAGATCATGGATGAGTCCATATCTTTATTTGTTGGGTCGTCATCCGGGAAGAGATTGCCAATGTCTGGAAGTGCCATAGCCCCAAGCAGTGAGTCTGCAAGGGCATGAATCACACAATCCGCATCGGAATGACCTAATAATCCGCGTTCATAAGGAATTTTGACACCTCCGAGGATTAGTTCGCGATCATCCGCAAAAACATGAAGGTCAAAACCGTGACCAATGCGAAATTGAGGTTTATTCATGATTCAATGAGGGCAGATATATAATTAAGATCGTAACTGTGGGTAATCTTTGGGTTGGGATAGACCGGGTTAAGAAGAAGCATTTTTTTGGAAAGTAGTTCGATTGTGTGCATATCATCGGTAATCGAAATACCCATTTCTTTGGCTTTGGCATATCCTTCCCGAAACCATGCTAATGGTGCTGACTGAGGAGTTTCCATCTCCCAAAGTTGGCTCCTATCGAGCGTTTTAGTATGAACATGAGTGGATCCTGAGATTTTCTTTCGAATAGTATTAGTTGCCGGTCTTGCCACCGCAATCGGTATGTTTTTTTCGACCTCATCAATCATTTTAGCAATGGTTTCTGTACGGATAAGAGGTCTTGCACAATCGTGAATGTGTGCAAATTTACAAGATGGAGGAAGAGCATCCAGTCCATTTCTGACAGAATCTCTCCTCTCCTCACCACCTTGGACGAAGAAAAATGATGCTTTGCTAGAAGTTGCAAATTGATTGATTTCAGATTCCAATCTTTCCTTTTGCTTTTGGTCACGAAATACAATCACAACATTGGAAATTTGTTGAATTTTGACAAAAGCAAGTAAGCACATTCTGAAAGCATTGCTGTTTCCAATCTTTTCAAGGATCTTATCATTAGTTTGATTTCCCATTCTAGAGCCGGAACCGGCTGCCAATAAAATTGCTCCATGCATAGATGATTTAGCTTTGCATTTCTTCCAATATCGAATCAAGAGCGAGTGCAGGGTTTTCTGCAGCGAGAATGGGCCGTCCAATGACTAAATAATCAGCACCTGCGTGCTTAGCTTGGACAGGTGTCATAATCCTTTTTTGATCCCCCACTGCACTTCCTGCTGGACGGATTCCAGGTGTCACCATTTTGGTTTCACTAGGAAGGCATGCCCGTAGGTGCTTGAGCTCATGGGGGGAGCATACAATTCCACCTATTCCAGATTGGGTTGCGACTCTGGCCAATCTTTCTACCTGTTCGATGACAGGTGATTGCACACCTATCGAACTTAATGCGTTCTGGTCCATGGAGGTAAGAACTGTAACCGCTAGAAGAAGAGTTTTTGGAAGGATCTCTTTTCCCGTTTGAGCACAACTAATAAGTGCTTCTTCTCCGGCATGAGCATGAAGGGTTAGCATGCCTATTGGTAGCGTGGATAAACTCTCCATCGCTTTTGCCATGGTGTTTGGGATATCATGGAGCTTAAGGTCGAGAAAAACCTTCTTTCCCGTATCTGCAATCGTTTTCACTAAATCAGGCCCATCGCGTAGATAGCTCTGTAGTCCGACTTTAACCCACTCAAGCTTATTCCCTGTAGCTTGGAGTATTTTTTCTGCCTGCTCTCGGTTGTCCACATCAAGAGCGAGAATGATTTCTGGAGTTCTATGAGTCACACGATTTATCATGCTAGCCTGCTCGTCTGAGCCAATTCAATTCTTTGGCATCGCTCATTTCTTTTAAAATCTCCATACTTTAAGAATGTCTCTATTGAGTGGAATTTGTAAGGTTTGTGTGCCTGCACCTGCTAAAATTAATCTTTTTCTTTCCGTCGGAGGAAAAAGATCTGACGGTTTTCATGAAATAAGATCGGTTTTAGCTAAAGTCCAACTTTATGACTTGGTAACGATCAGGAAAACGGAAGAGAAGGGAAAAACCACCATTTCATGTCCGGGTAATGTGGAAATTGCAAATAATCAAAACTTAGCTGTCCAAATGGTGGATAACTGGCGTTCGGCTACTGGTTTCGAAGGTGGAATTGACATTTCGATTGATAAGAAAATTCCAATACAGGCAGGATTGGGGGGAGGTAGTTCTGATGCGGTATCTACCCTGATAGGATTAAACCTCTTTTCGCAGAAGAAACTTAATTTCGAAGAGTTGCACGAATTGAGTTCTAGAGTGGGCTCGGATTGTCCAAGTTTCTTGCTTGGAGCTGCTTGTGTTGCCAGTGGGCGGGGTGAGCAAATTCGGGAGGTGAAATCTGATGCAAGTAAAGGAATTTCGTGTAAACGGGTATTGCTGTTCAAACCATCCTGTGGTTTTTCAACAGCAGATATATACGGCCGTTATCGGGTGGGAGATAGTTTGTTTTCAGATACAAATCAAATGGACGAGCGAATAGAGCATTGGGAATCGGGGCAATTGTCTCTCATCGATCTCATGTATAACGATTTAAGTAGACCGGTGTTGGAAAAATTTATTTTCATTACAGTCCTGTTCGAAGAACTTAGGGAAAGATTTAAGCTCAATCCGATGGTTTCAGGAAGCGGTTCCTGTTGTTTCTTTATTATTCCCGAAGGATGTGATCTCGAACCGATTAAACAGTTAATTCGTGATTCCTGGGGTGAAGATATTTTTCTTACTGAAGCCAAGCTTCTCTGATAAGTTCAATAAATAGGGTTTCAAGTTCCAGGTAATCCTGCATAATGTCAATTATCTATTATTATGGACGATGATTTAGAACCTTCAATTAAGGATGAGATCACTCTCTTTGGTATACCTGCTTCTCCTGGCGTAGCTCATGGGCAGGTATTTCGTTTCTTACACGAAGAACTAGAGGTTTTAAATTACGAGGTAAAAGAGGAAGATCACCCCAAGGAAATTGCCCGTTTCAAAGAGGCTCTGCGGATAACCTATGATCAGATCAAAGAAGTTCGCGAGGGAGTCGCCAAAAATCTTGGGGAGAAAGAGGCAGGTATTTTTGATGCCCATCTGATGGTGTTGGAAGACAAAGCTCTAATTGACGATGTGGAAAAAGAGATTCGTTCAACCGGAGACAATGTGGAACAGTGTCTTTATCGGGTGACTCAAAAATATTACGACTATTTTAATCAGCTCGAGGATGTTTATTTAAGGGAAAGAGCATCTGACTTAAAAGATATTTCGCGTAGGCTTATTCGAAATCTAATGGGGGCAACTGCTGCCGGTACTGCTTTTTTGGAAGACCCTAGGGTTTTGATTTCAGAAGATTTAACACCATCTGACACCGCTTCCCTCGATCGTTCTAAAATTCTGGCTATAGCAACGGAAACTGGTGGACAAACCAGTCATGCTGTTATTATGGCACGGGCCAGCGGAGTTCCCGCCGTAGTAGGTGTCCGCAGTTTGACAGAGGGCCTTGCTGAGGGGGATACTTTATTAGTCGACGGTTTTGAGGGATTGGTGATTATCAATCCTTCCGAGACCACACTTTTTCGATATGGCAAAGTAGGGATTCGGAGGAAAAAACTTCAGGATCTCGTCGAAGAGGATGCAAAAGAACCTGCTCTCACCAAAGATGGGCAGCCTTTTCAATTATTTGCCAATGCAGATACTCCCGATGAAGTAAAAGCTGCTATGGATTCTGCCTGTGAAGGGGTAGGATTATTTCGAACCGAAGCCTTGTTTCTTCTTAAAAATGAAATGCCTACTGAAGAAGTCCAATTTTCGCATTATCGCGAATTAGTAGAGGCGGCCAAACCGTTATCAGTGACTATCCGAACCCTTGATCTGGGCGGGGATAAAGTCCTCAATCAGGGAGATCGGGAGCAAGAGAATAACCCCTTTATGGGTTTTCGTGCGATTCGCTATTGTTTGCAGAACCCAGATACTTTTCTTTTACAATTAAGGGCAATTCTGAGGGCGAGTGCTTTTGGTAAAGTAAAATTGATGTTTCCGATGATCAGTGGAGTAGGGGAAGTCATCCGAGCAAAGATTCTTTTAGATCGGGCAAAAAATGAATTGAGAGAGGAGGCCGTGGTATTCGATGAAACAATCGAGGTCGGTTGTATGATTGAAACTCCTTCTGCAGTGACGATCTGTGATCTACTGGCTAAGGAAGTTGATTTTTTTAGCGTTGGAACTAACGACTTAGTACAATACCTGCTAGCAGTTGACCGAGTTAATAACCAAATTGCCTACCTTTATGAACCTCACCATCCTGCAGTAATTCGATCCCTTGAGCATGTTAGTCGGGTAGCGAAAGAAACGGGTAAGCCAATTACAGTTTGTGGAGAGATTGCCGGGGATCCTCATTTCCTCCCAATTCTCCTGGGTCTAGGTTTTGATCACCTTAGTTGTGCTCCACCCTTATTGCAGGAGCTTAAATTCTTCGGGCGTAGATTTACTCAGGAAGAATGCAAGGAATTGGTGAATGAAATTCTCGGAATGGGCCGACCTGTTCGCATCAAAGAGAGGCTCAAGGAATTTTACGACCTTCGGGTGGCGGATTTACTCGCCTGAGGAAATTTTTATTCGTCCTGAAACCTGGCAGCGAAAAGCTCCGTCATTTCTTTTTCAAAATCCGCGGCGTTCGCACAGTTGGTTTCAAATTTTAATTTCGTACCTTTGGCGGCAGCGAGCATCATGATGCCCATAATGCTCTTTGCATTAATTTGCTCATCTTCTTTGGTAACCCAGACGTCTCCCTCATATCGGGAAGTAATTCGTACAATCATTGCGGCAGGACGGGCATGAACACCCATCTTATTGGAGACTTCCAAGGTAAAGGTGTGTAGACCCGAATCATTCCCGTTTTCTGACGCTTCGCTCATAATATACCAAGATAAGAGAGGGAAGTTAGAAAAAAGACAAAGAAAAAGTGAATGTCAGGTGTAACAGTACTGCTGAATAAATCGCTGCGAGAACATCATCAATCATTACGCCTAAACCTTTTCCTATGTGTTGTATCTTTTTAATTCCAAGAGGTTTAATGATGTCAAAGATTCTAAAAAAGATAAATCCGACAACCATCCAGACAAGCATTTCCTGTGGTTTTGAGAACGTCACACTAGCGGGTAATCCAATATATACGAGAGGGATGGCAGTGAATTCATCCCAAATAACTTCCCCTGGATCTGACCTGCCAATACTTTTCTCAGCTTGGGTACAGATGGGAATACCTACTAGAATGAACGGGATAAATAAAATTCCGATGGTAGAAAAACTTAGTTGGGTAGACCAAGACAAAAGCAACACGGTAACTACGCCCGCTAAGCTTCCAAAAGTCCCTGGTGCAGGGCACTTTTTCCCAATTGGACCAAGGGTGGCCAAAAATTCAATACTTTTTGCGAGCATTGGTTATTCGTCGAGAAAATACTTCCAGTATTTTACCAAATAGATAATGCCAGAGAAAACAGTTAGCACTGTGGCAAAAATTAGACTTATTTGTCCTGACCAGCGAAGGGTTTCGATAATCTGTATGTTTGTGTCAGGATCGAGAAAACGGGCTCCATCCACCTCTAGCGATAACTGGCCAAGAAAGAGAGAGATACATAGCAGTTGGATCACTGTCTTCACTTTCCCCACTTTTTCCGCAGCCAAGGTTTTGCCTTTGGCCGCGGCAACTAAACGCAATCCAGTTATGAGGAATTCCCTGGAAAGAATAAGCAGAATCAAAAAAAGAGTCCATTTTTCGAGTGCACCCAGGGCCAACAGACTTACAAACATACCCATGGTGAGTACCTTATCGGCAAGGGCATCCATAAACTTGCCGAATTCAGATACCTGTCCAAATTTTCTTGCCAACCAACCATCTAACCAATCCGTAAGGGCTGCAAAAAGAAATAGGAACAGGGCGAGACTTCTTAATCCAGGCCAAGTGGTGGATGGATCCGGGTACAGCAGACCAATAACGATCAGCATCAGTGGGATTCTTGAAAGTGTGAGCAAATTTGGAAAATTCATGCTTCGATCCGCAAGAGTATCCCTTTGTTCATCTTATTGCAACCCGAACGAACGATGACCTTGAGTGTGGACTTCATCGAATGTCCTGTTATGAATTAAATTGAATGACTACAGCCCTATACCCTGGAACTTTTGATCCTGTAACAAAAGGACATCTCGATGTGCTTAGCAGGGCTTGTACTCTTTTCGATCAGGTTGTTGTGGCCGTCTCGGAAGGAAACAATTCCAAAAATACTCTTTTTGATGCGGCTAGTCGGGTTAGACTTGTGGAAGAAAACTTGGGAAGTTATCGAAATGTGAGTGTGGAATCCTTTTCCGGATTACTGGTCGATTATGCCTTGAAAAAAAAGGCCAGTGTCCTGGTTCGTGGCCTTCGGGCAGTTTCCGATTTTGAATATGAATTCCAAATGGCTCAAATGAACCGACACTTGGACTCCAACCTTGAAACAATTTTTTTGATGCCAAACGAAAAATATTTTTACACCAGCTCCCAATTGATCAAACAAGTCCATCTCTTTGGTGAAAGGGAAACGGATTTAGTTCCCGAAAATGTACTCACGGCCTTGCGTGAGATCAACCGGTCCAACCGCGGGGAAGATCAAAATTAATGAGTGGTACTGAATCATTAACTGATAAGCAAAAAAGAGCCACCTTTGGGGTCGTGTTCTTAACCATATTTATGGATATGGTTGGGTTTTCGGTCATTTTCCCTCTTTTCCCTTCGATGCTTGACCATTACTTGACACGTGAGGCATCCATGGGCGGGGGCCTCGTCACCTCTTTTGTTGAGATGGTTAAAGGGTATGGCTTTGATGGGGCAGACGGTGGAAGTTTCCGTTTGGAAACCGTGATCTTTGGCGGAGCCCTTGGTTCTCTCTACGCGATACTACAGTTTGTATTTGCTCCCATATGGGGTCGTTTTTCTGACCGGGTAGGGCGTCGACCCGTTTTATTGTTAACTCTCGGAGGCACCTGCCTTGGGTACGGATTATGGATTTTTGCGGGAAGTTTTTGGATATTGGTCCTTTCTCGTATCATCGGAGGTATAGCCAGTGGAAACTTATCTGTGGCTACTGCCTCCATTGCCGATGTTACATCGAGAAAAGATCGCTCCAAGGGTATGGCCATTGTGGGGATTGCCTTTGGTCTGGGGTTTGTGCTAGGACCGGCTCTTGGTGGGTACGCCAGTTCATGGGATTGGTCCACTGAGTCTGAATCGGCTCTTGCCCTGACCCCCTTTTCCTTAGCTGCCCTTATCAGTTTTTGTCTAGCCTTGGTAAATTGGTCGTGGTTGGCCATGCGATTCCGTGAAACTTTGCCTGCCGCTAAAAGAGGAGAGGAGAATGAGCAACCCAGACCTGCAATCTTTCAGCTGAAGAAAGTTGCCAACCCGGCAGTCCGCAGAACCTGTTTATCCTACTTATGCTACATGATTTCCTTTAGTGGAATGGAGTTTACCTTAACCTTTTTGGCAGTGGAAAGATATCTTTATCAGCCCCGTGATATAACTAGTATGTTCCTGCTGATCGGTTTTACCCTTATATTTGCCCAAGGCTTTTTTGTTCGCAGATTTGTTGGAAAAATTGGAGAGAAAAATATGGCACTCCAAGGTATCTCTCTTGGTTTTATTGCATTTATTTTACTCGCTTTTCCATCTTCCGAAAGCTGGTTTTTCTTTGCTCTGTTCCTTATGTCCTGCGGGGTTGCGTTTATCAGTCCCACCCTCACCGCCTTGACATCTCTTCATTCAAGTGAACAGGATCAAGGGTTCAACTTGGGGATTTTTCGCTCATCAGGTTCTATTGCCAGGGCTTGCGGTCCGATGCTCGCAGGACTGACTTATTTTTTGTTCGGATCCACCTTTGCTTACACCATTGGAGCGTTTTTATTATTAATCCCGTTTCTTATCCTTCTGAAAGTCCCAAAACCCGCAAGGGATGATCCTGCTAAATAAAGCTGATTTAGCCTACATTTTCACTCGCCATCCTGCATAAAAACTCTATTAGTAGAAGTTTGATCTAAACAAACAAGCCTGAAAACCCCATCACAAACTTAAGAACTCTTAAATGAATGTCGAAATCGTCGATCGTTTGATCGAAAAAGACCCATCCTTAGAATCTTCACGCTCTGCCCTTGAGGCGATGAAAGAGGGTGCCAGTTGCATTCACCGTGCATGGGGAGTGGGTAAGATTACCGGTTTTGAGGCTGACCGTGGTATGATCATTGTTGATTTTG
>NZEN01000083.1 GCA_002689665.1 Opitutia bacterium
CCGACTTTTTTCCAGCGTCCAGATTTTGCTGAATCAAGAACGGCTTCGCAGATGTACTGCGTTTCCAAAGCGTCACGGAAATCAGGACGTAGTGGACGTTTTTTGCGCGAACCGTATCCGGCGACAAAGTCAGCAAACTGGTTGATGAAACTATGCTCATATCCGATGTTGAGTCCAGGAACCCACCATTTGTCCATGTATGGGTGTTCGCCACCGTCAGATACATGGATCGAGCGCCATCCGCGAGTCTTGGCATCTTCTTTGTCATGCTCAAAATATTCAAGACGGTGTAAATCATGTAAATCCCAGGCAAGGGAACCATCTGCACCATTGATTTCAAGGGTATAAAGAGCCTTGTGCCCCCGGGCGTAACGAGTGGATTCAAAGATCGCGAGTGATCCATTTGCAAACTTAGCAAGGAATGCACAGGCATCATCAATAGTCACTTTAGCTTTTTTGCCGGTTTTGGCATGAACTCTTTCCTTGATGAAAGTCTCGGTCATTGCACTTACTTCGACAATCGGTCCATTCAGCCAAATTGCAGTATCGATACAGTGCGCAAGCAAATCACCGGTTACTCCACTTCCTGCGATTTTAGCATCCAGGCGCCAAAGAGCTTCACCCCCTTGGGGTAAGTCTTCACTAATGGTCCAATCTTGTAGGAAATTTGAACGGTAGTGATAAATTTTTCCGAGACGTCCTTCATCAATCATTTCCTTGGCTAAGGTGACTGCAGGGATACGACGGTAATTATACCAAACCATGTTGGGCACACCGGCTTTCTCCACTTCACGAACCATTTCCTCACCTTCCTTACAGTTGAGAGCAAGGGGTTTTTCACAAAGGATACCTTTTCCCGCTTTGGCTGCCGCAATCGCAATTTCGTGGTGCACATTATTGGGAGCGGCAATGTCGATGACATCGATATCATCCCGGGCAATCAATTTTTTCCAGTCAGTTTCCACAGACTCATATCCCCACTGCTCAGCGAAATCTTCAGCTCGCTCTTTATTACGGGCACAAACTGCGGCAAGTTGTGGTTCGTATTTTAATTCCGGAAAGAAGTTAGGAACTTTACGGAAGGCGTTGGAGTGGGTGCGGCCCATGAAGCCGTAACCGATTAATCCGATGCGCAATGGTTTTTTCTTAGCCATAGTGTTTTCTAATTTGGTTCAGGGTTGTGATTAAAATTTTGCTTTGGGAGTGATAACCTTACAAAAAAGCCATATCCCAAAGGATATGGCTTTTGTTGTAAAGAGAATTTAAAAGATCTCTTAGATCTCGACCGGCTTATAACCGCCTTTACCTCTAAAGTAGAAGATCAATAAGATATAACAGATAAGCATAAAGACAGGGAATACCGCAACACTTGCGAGTGATCCTTGCTTTCCGCTTTGAATGCTTTCCTGAACGGTAGCTTTCTCTTCTTCAGGCAGTTCACCTACTTTAGATGCATCCACCGCAGTGTAATCACCTAAGAAATATGTGCTATCATTGGAAATTTTACCATAAGTTTCAGCAGATGTTGCTTCCTCAACAGAAACTTTGATTGAATCTTCTGTCATTTTTCCGATGACCGGACCACCAAGAATTCCAACTGCAAGCATACCAATACCTGCAATTGCATTCAGGGTAAGAGCTCCACCTTTGGGGCACTGCTCAGAAACAACTCCAAGAGTGGTTGGCCAGAAAAATGTTTTTCCGAAACCGTACAAGGTTGCAAAGATGAAGATAGCAGTAAGACCGGAGGCAGTGCTTAGAAGATACAAACCGGCAATCGCCAAAACTGCAGAGGTTGCCAGAAGGCCAAGAGGTCCGAGCTTTTCAACAATCGGTCCAGCAAACCAGAAACGTAAAACCATCATGATAGCAGAAGTGTAAATAAGCACCCACAGACCATTATAACCGGCTTCTTTCATGGGTTCTTCCATAAGTCCTGAAATAGCACCATCTGTACCGAGCTCAGTAGTCGCAAGTGGGATCATAATGATGCACATGAAAATCAACAACGGACGACCGAGAGATTTACAGTACAAACCGTATCCAACAGTGGCAGCACCTGTGAGACCATAAACCACATTGTCAGACCAACCAAATACCATTCCTAATTGTCTAAAAATGAGGTAACCGGCGATCAATGCACCGATAGCTCCAAACTCAGCAAGCATCTCCTTGTAGGAAGTTCCGGATTCGACACGCTCATTGACAGGGAATTTGACCTTCAGGAGCATCACCAAGTAAACAATGGCTGGGATTGCGATAAGATAAATAAGGATTCTCCAGTCTTCAGCAGCCTGAGCGCCAAGGAGGATAGTCAGGATACCACCAATCACCAATCCACCTGGCCATCCAGCATGCAAAATGTTGAGCCATTTGGTTTTGTCCTTTTTGAACATGGTGGCAACCACTGGGTTAATAAAGGCTTCAACTGTACCGTTACCTAAACCAAGGATAACAGAACCCCAGTATAGGAGGCTGTAAGCTTCTCCCTGTGCGGCAGCTAATGCATCGCCTTCAAGACCCTCAGCCATGACAACTCCGTAAGCTTGAAAAGCGAGAATTGCGTAGAGGGCATAGCAGATGAAGCTAAAAATCATAGCCGCCCTGTAACCAATGTTATCAATTATTAAACTGAAAACGATGATACTTATAGCAAATGGCCAAATTCCAGCTCCAAATAACTCCTGTGCTTGGACTTGGTCCAATCCGAAAGTGCTTGGCCAAAAAGGTGCCGCGTTAACCAGGAATGCTCTTGTGATAAACGCAAAAGCAGTCGTAATGAGGGCGATGAAACACCCCCAAAATAATTTCATATCCGGTTCGGAATCTTGATTACTCATATTATGTTTGGGCTGATATGTGGGTTAATACTACTGGGGTAGCAAAGTTCCTTAATGATCTCAAAAGAAAGACTGATTGCAAGCTTGAATCCAATAAGTAAAGAATTCTACTTTTTTCTTATTTACCCTGCTTTTTTGCCCAACTATCTCGCATTGCTACACTGCGATTGAGCACAAGTTTACAAGACTCTCTCGCTTTCGAATCAATCGTGAAATACCCAATCCTTTCCAATTGAAACGGCTCGCCAGCTTCCAAGTTTTCGATACTGGCTTCGACAAGGGCATTGGATAATGAAGTAAGGGAGTCTGGGTTTATATTGCTAATGTAGTCCTTTCCTTCCTCGGCCTCCTCGGGATTAGGCACCTTAAAAAGGCGGTCATATAGCCTGATTTCCGGATTGATCGCTGTCGTTGAATCGACCCATTGAATGGTACCCTTTACTTTTCTTTCGTCCGGCGTGCCACCTCCACGACTTTCCGGATCATATTCGCAAATCAGTTCGGTAATTTCGCCTTGTTCGTTTTTGATGACTTCCCGGCAGGTTACATAATAAGCGTATTTTAACCGTACTTCTTTACCAATCGCCATACGGAAGTATTTCTTGGGAGGGTCTTCCATGAAATCATTCCGATCGATGAAGACTGTTTTTGAAAAAGAAATTTTCCGAGTCCCAGCTTTTTGATCCTCCGGATTATTAACCGCATCAAGTTCCTCGACCTGTCCGTCCGGATAATTAGCAATGGTCACTTTTAGAGGGTCAAGGACCCCAAGTCTGCGCTGTGCACATTTGTTTAAATCTTCCCTCAGGCAGAACTCTAATAGTTCCATTTCAATTATGTTTTCCCGTTTTGCCAGTCCCACTCGTTCACAAAAGGACCGTATCGAGGCAGGGGCAAATCCTCTGCGGCGCATGCCACTAAGGGTCGGCATGCGTGGGTCATCCCAACCATCGACATGATCTTCTTCCACCAGTCGGAGCATTTTTCTTTTGCTCATTACGGTGTAGTTTAAGTTTAGTCGGGCAAATTCAATCTGTTGGGGATGATGAATCTTAAGGTTCTCGCAAAACCAATCGTAAAGTGGGCGGTGGTGTTCAAATTCCAATGTGCAAAGTGAGTGCGTGATCCCCTCAAGAGAATCTGACTGCCCGTGAGCAAAATCATAGGATGGATAGATTTTCCATTGGTCTCCGGTTTCCGGGTGCTCCTGATGAAGTATACGATAAATCACTGGATCCCGAAGATTCAGGTTGGGGGAACTCATATCGATCTTGGCCCGAAGAGTTTTGGTGCCTTCATCAAATTCACCCGATTTCATTTTTGCGAACAAATCTAGATTCTCTTCCACCGATCTGTCTCGAAAAGGGCTATTTTTGCCCGCTTCAGTGAGCGTCCCCCGGTGTGCCCGCATTTCTTCAAAGTTTAGATCACAGACAAAAGCTTTTCCCTCTTTGATAAGCTGAATCGCCCATTGATAAAGCTGATCAAAATAATCGGATGCATGGAAAAGCCGTTCATCCCAGTCAAAACCCAGCCATTTTACATCTTTCTGAATAGCTTCTGCGTACTCTACTTTCTCTGCCGAGGGATTGGTGTCATCGAGCCTCAGGTTACAAAGACCATTAAATTCTTTCGCGATTCCAAAATTCAGGCAGATACTCTTGGCATGTCCCAAATGAAGATATCCATTAGGTTCGGGTGGAAATCTTGTATGCACACGACCATCATTTTTTTGATTGGCTACATCTTCCGAAATATGAGTCCGGATAAAATCCTGTGATTTTTCTGAATCGTTCTCTTCCATGATTTTAAAATTTTTATTTAGTCGATCCGGTTACCGTATTTTTGTGCATATTCTTTTTCTAGTTTTTTAAGTCCTTTTTTGCTCAAGCCAACTCCTTCGACGGCTAATTTTTCCAGAGCAATCCGGATACGGGTCCTTGCTAAATCCGGTCCAAGTAAGGCCAGACTGTCAAATAATGGAAGTGAAACGGTACTTCCGCTAATCGCCACAAAGAAGGGTGAGAGTATTTGTTTGAGTTTTAATTCCTCTGTTTCCGCTATTTTTTGAAAAAGGGAGGATAACGATTCCCGGTCCCACGACGAAATTTTTTCCAATTCCCATTCCGCAATTTTCAATAATTTGGCGGGTATTCCGGGTTCCAGTTTTCCTGCCAATGCATCGATTGTGTATTCGGGGGCATCATTCAGTAAAAATTGAGCGAGTGGGAAAAAATCAGACAGTGTTTCCAAACGCTGGAGGGCAAGCGGGAGAATTTTTCCTAGGAATTCAGGATTGGCTTTCCATGCCAGCATTCTTTGTAAAACTTCATCAGGAGACAATTTTTCGCGCAGATAGCGACCGTTTAACCATTTCAATTTGGCAATGTCAAAAATGGGCCCCCCAAGACTCATTCTTTTAATGTCGAAACTTTCACTCATTTCCTCGAGATCAAATATTTCCCTCTGATCGGGCAGGGTGTAGCCCATCATACCGAGATAATTAACCACCGCTTCGGGGATAAATCCCGCGTCCTTATAATAATCGATACTTGTGGGGTTTTTTCGTTTGGAAAGTTTGGATTTATCCGGATTCCGTAAGAGGGGGAGATGGGCGAAACTGGGAGGTTTCCATCCAAACCCCTCATATAATAGTATATGCTTGGGCGTGCTGTTGATCCATTCTTCTCCACGGATCACATGGGAGATTTTCATGTGGTAATCATCCACGACACTGGCCAGGTGGTAGGTGGGGAAGCCATCCGATTTTTGAATTATTTGATGATCCACCTGGCTCCATTCTATGGAGACTTTGCCACGAAGTTCGTCTTCAAATTCACAGGCGCCCTCATCGGGTATTTTTAAACGGTAGACATATTTTTCCCCGGCCTGCATTTTTTGTTCGATCTCCTCTTTACTCAGGCTGAGGCAATGGCCGTCGTAGCGGGGAGTTTCTTTGTTTTCGATCTGCCTCTTCCGGACTTCATTCAAGCGTTCAGCGGTGCAGAAACACGGGTATGCATATCCTGCATCGACCAGTTTTTGGATAGCTTCTTTATAAATTTCAATTCTCTCACTTTGCCGGTAGGGGCCAAATTCACCACCGCAGTCAGGTCCTTCATCCCAACAGAGACCAAGCCACTTTAAGGATGAAAGAATCGCATCTTCCGATTCCTTGGTTGAACGGGATTGGTCGGTATCCTCGATTCGCAGGATCATCTTACCGCCATGCTTTCGGGCAAAGGCAAGATTGAACAAAGCCATGTAAGCAGTGCCTACATGGGGGGAACCTGTGGGAGAGGGGGCAATTCGTGTGCGTACGGTCATTTTGTGAAGCCTTACACATACTAGAATCTTGTTGGATCGACGAACAAATTCGCTAGTTTGAAAGCTAGACCTTGCCATGTTCGTCCCATGGAAGTACCAAGGTCTCCATGAAAGTATTAATTGTCGGAGCAAACGGAAAGGTTGGGACTCTTCTGAGCGGAAAGCTTTGGGGTGCCCATGATTTTTCCCCGGTGGCTCTGATTCGAGATTCCAGGCAACAAACCAAATTTACTGCGATTGGCGTGCCTGCGGTTACTGGAGACTTGGAAACCGGCGTATCTGATTTTCTTCCCGGATTGGATGCGGTTATTTTTACTGCCGGTTCCGGAGCAAAGACGGGACCTGATAAGACAACCGATGTTGATCAGAATGCGGCCATCCGATTGATGGACGACTGTGAGAAGCAAAGCGTTCGACGATTTATTATGATAAGTGCCATCGGAGCGGATCCGAATAGCCAGTCAGAACGTATTCAGCATTATTTACGAGCCAAGGGTGTGGCGGATGGACGCTTACGCAATTCCAGTCTGGATTACACCATTTTGGCTCCTGGCTCTTTGATTGACGAGCCAGGGAATGGTAGAATTCAGGCAGCAGAAAATCTTGGATTTCATGGCTATCTGCCGAGAGAGGATTTAGCCACCGCCATCGTCGAAACCCTGCGTAATCATCTAACCATTGGGAAGACGATTCAGCTCGTCTCCGGAAGCGAAAAAATTAAACCTGCTCTTGCTGCAGTGGTAGGCGGTGGAGATTTACCGCCAATTGCCTAAAAATGTGAATGTTTATTGCTTGAGATTCTCATTTTCGTGAAGTAAAAAGACGAAATTATGAACATCACTCTCAAAAGAACACTCACATTATTTAGCATACTGTCGATGGCCTTCTTCTTTTCTGCGGCCAAAAAAGTCTCCCCAGTAAACACTGACTGTCCATACTCAGGCAAGGCTGTCAAAGCAGAGAAAGTTCTTACTTTTAATGTTTGTTGCAACAATTGTGTCAAGAAAGCCTCAGGGGATGTTAAAGGGTTGGTTAAAAAGGTAAAGGCAGGTAACAAAAAATGCCCATTTTCTAATAAGCCAGCCAAGAAACCGGTCGTGGTTGCTTTTTGTTGTGGCAGCTGTGTCGACAAAGCGAGCTCCTAATTTCGCATCCAAATTTTGAATTAATAATTAATTTCCAAAAGGCTCCCAAGGGAGCCTTTTTTTTGAATAAAAATAAGTAACCCACTCAAATGCCCAGAAGACAAGACATCGAGCACATCCTAATCATCGGTTCAGGCCCCATTATCATTGGTCAGGCCTGCGAATTTGATTACAGCGGTGCCCAAGCCTGTAAAGCCCTTCGCGAAGAAGGTTACCGGGTTTCCCTGGTAAACAGTAATCCGGCCACTATTATGACAGACCCGGAATTTGCG
The DNA here is from genome assembly GCA_002689665.1 of Opitutia bacterium. GTDB lineage: Bacteria > Verrucomicrobiota > Verrucomicrobiia > Opitutales > Seribacteraceae > Seribacter. The sequence continues at coordinate 7,585 of NZEN01000083.1, forward strand.
GATGCGACCTATGTCGAACCCTTGACGGTAGAGAGCGTTACCAAAATTATTGAAAAAGAAAAACCCGATGCTCTTTTACCCACCTTGGGTGGACAGACCGGGCTTAATTTATCCCTCGAACTTTTTGAAAAAGGTATCCTCGAAGCGAACGGGGTGGAAATGATCGGTGCTAAACCGGATGCGATTAAGAAAGGGGAGGATCGCGAACTTTTCAAACAGGCTATGCTGGAGATTGGTCTCGATGTGGCCAAATCCTTTTCAGTTAATTCTTTGGAAGAAGCCCAATCTCATTTGGATGAATTAGGCGACTTTCCGATTATTCTTCGTCCTGCCTACACTCTTGGAGGAACGGGAGGAGGGATTGCCTACAATCGTGAAGAGTTTGATCAGATGATGGTCAAAGGACTGGAAGCCTCTCCCATCAGTCAGGTGCTGATGGAAGAATGCCTGCTCGGATGGAAAGAGTATGAGATGGAAGTGATGCGCGATTACAAAGATCAATGCGTGGTCATCTGTTCCATTGAAAATTTTGATCCGATGGGTGTGCACACAGGGGATTCCATCACCATCGCTCCCGCGATGACTCTTTCCGATAAGGAATATCAGCTTATGCGGGATGCATCCTTTGCCTGTATTCGGGAGATCGGAGTGGAGACTGGGGGTAGTAATATCCAATTCTCCACCAATCCGGAGAATGGTCGGATGGTGGTTATCGAGATGAACCCACGGGTCTCCCGTAGTTCAGCCCTCGCATCCAAGGCAACTGGCTTTCCGATTGCCAAATTTGCGGCCAAACTGGCCGTTGGGTATTCCCTGGATGAATTGCAAAATGATGTGACCAAGGAAACACCTGCTTGTTTCGAGCCTTCGATTGATTATGTGGTCACCAAAGTACCCCGTTTTACCTTTGAGAAATTTCCTGACACGGATTCCACCCTTACCTCTGCAATGAAATCGGTGGGCGAGGCCATGGCCATCGGTCGTACCTTCAAGGAATCTTTCCAGAAGGCCATGCGTTCACTCGAAATTGGACTGAAAGGATTTGAAGCTGGAAAACTTGCGGATCAGCAATTGGACAAGTCCGCCATTCGTGCCGGAGTGAAAAGACCTTCCGCCGAGCGTCCTCAATATTTATACAAAGCGTTTCAAGAGGGATTCACCGCCCAGCAGATTTCTGAACAATCCGGGATCGATCCCTGGTTTGTTAAACAACTCGAGCAGATTTTCCTGATTGGACAAGAGATCGCTGCGTCTGATTTGAATTCGGTTGATTATGAATCTATGCGTCAGACCAAAGAGGCCGGATTTTCCGATCGTCAATTGGCTGACCTCTGGTCGTGCGAGCCATCGGAAGTCCGTCAAAAGCGTGAGGAATTAGGAATCAGCACCACCTATCGGTTGGTGGATACCTGTGCGGCTGAGTTCGAAGCTTACACTCCTTATTACTATTCTTCTTACGGCGACGAAAATGAAATGCAGTCTTCGGATAAGAAGAAAATCATGATTCTCGGGGGAGGCCCAAATCGTATCGGACAGGGGATTGAATTCGATTACTGTTGTGTGCACGCTTCCTTTGCGTTGCGTGAGGCGGGCTTTGAAACAGTCATGGTTAATTCCAACCCCGAAACAGTCTCCACAGATTATGATGTGTCAGACCGTCTGTATTTTGAACCTCTTACCCTTGAAGATGTCCTTGAGATTTATCATCAGGAGAAGTGTGATGGTGCCATTGTTCAGTATGGTGGTCAGACGCCTCTCAACTTAGCCACCGGGCTGGAAAAGGCCGGGGTCAATGTCATTGGTACTTCTCCCGAAAGTATCGATCTGGCTGAAGACCGTGAAAAGTTTAAGCGTATTCTCAATGAGATTGGCTTAAAGCAGCCATCCAATGACATTGCAATGAAACCGGAGGAGGCTGCAGATAAGGCCAAAAACCTTGGGTATCCGATCTTGCTCCGCCCGTCATTTGTTCTTGGTGGTCGTGGGATGTTTATCGTTTATGATGAGGAGGAATTGAATGGCGTGGTCAAGGAAGCCTTTGCGGTGGCCCCTGGTAAACCGGTCCTGCTCGACAAATTTCTGGAGGAAGCGATCGAATTGGATGTCGATTGCATCTCCGATGGCGAGACCACCGTGGTAGGAGGAATGCTCCAACACATTGAATTCGCCGGAGTTCACAGTGGGGACGCGGCCATGGTGCTTCCTCCTCATGACCTCGATATTGATATGATCGATGAGGTCAGGGAAGCCACACATGCACTTGCCAAAGCCCTCAAAGTTATTGGTCTCATGAATGTCCAGTATGCCATCAAGGATGGCGAACTCTTTTTGATCGAGGTGAACCCCCGTGCCTCCCGTACAGTTCCCTTTGTCAGTAAAGCGATCGGGGTGCCTCTGGCTAAGTTGGGTGCCCGGGTGATGGCCGGGGCAAAGCTCAAAGATTTAGGGTTTACCGAAGAAATTTTGCCCAACCGCTGGGCGATCAAAGAATCCGTCTTTCCCTTTAATAAATTTCCCGGTTCCTCGATCGTACTCACTCCGGAAATGCGCAGCACCGGGGAAGTGATGGGGCAGGACAAAGATTTTGGAATGGCCTTTGCCAAGACACAAATGGCGGCCAAGCCATCCCTTCCGATGGAAGGAAATGTATTTCTTAGCGTTAAAGATTCCGATAAGAAGAAAGCATTGGAGATTGCAAAGGGCTTGGCTGAATTAGGATTCTCTTTCACTTCGACCGAGGGCACTGCAAAATTTCTAAATGAAAATGGAATCAAGGCGGAGAGCACTCTGCGGATTAGCGAAGGTCGCCCCAATGTTGCGGATCTTATTAAAAATGGAAAAGTCCAGTTGGTTATCAATACACCGCTTGGGTTGATCCCCAGACGTGATGAGAATGGTATCCGTCAGGAAGCGGTTTCTCATAGCGTCCCGGTGATCACCACGCTGGGCTCTGCCTATGCTGCCCTGGAAGGAATTCGCTCGTTGAAAGACCGTAAATTTTCGGTCAAATCTTTGCAGGACTACGCCAAGTCGGAGTAAGGTTTTCAAATGGAACGCTCCGTTATCGCACTTTTACACGGTCCCGATCAGCCCGGGATTGTTGCAAAAGTAGCAGGATGGATTCATGAACATGGGGGAAATGTTTTGCATGCGGACCAACATTTAGACCGCCAGGAAAACATCTTTTTTCAACGGGTGGAGTGGAGCCCACAACTCTCCCGTGATCTTCGCTCGGAGGCGGATGCCTTTTCCTCATTTGCTCATCAGGATCTGGGTATGAAGGTGCGGATCGCCTTGAGTGATGATCAACCCAAAATTGCCTTGATGGTTTCCCGGGCGGATCATTGTTTTCACGACCTGGTGCTTCGGGTAAGGTCAGGTGAATGGAATGCCAAAATCGTCGGTGTGGTTTCCAATCATCAGGAAATGCGGACAGCATCCGAAGCGTATGGATTGGACTATTTACATTTGCCTGTTACCAAGGATTCGAAAAAGGCAGTGGAAGAGGAGCAGCTCGCATGGCTCAAAAGTCAGGGAGTGGAATTGGTGATCCTCGCCCGTTACATGCAGGTGCTGAGTTCGGACTTTTTGGACTGCGTGGGCTGTCCGGTGATTAATATTCATCATTCTTTTCTTCCCTCTTTTGCCGGGGCTAAGCCCTACCATCAGGCATACCAGCGTGGGGTTAAACTGATTGGTGCTACGGCTCACTATGTGACGGAAGACCTAGATGAGGGCCCCATCATCGAGCAGGATGTTACCCGGGTCAGCCATCGCCATGGGCCCGGTGAACTTATTGAAAAGGGGAGGGACCTCGAAAAATTGGTTCTTTCGCGGGCAGTCCGCAGGCATTTACAAAACCGGGTTCTGGACTACGGCAATAAGACCGTGGTCTTCGATTAAATTCCAACCCTATGGATTTTAACTTTCAGGCATTGTTTTGGTACATCCTGGCAGCCGATTGTGCTTTCGCTAATACGGTTGCTTGGTTCTATCAGGATTGGTACAGGGAAGTTTGTCCGTCCATTTTTAAACACTTTCCGGCCACCAAAGCATGGTGCGGTGTTTATCTATTGCTTATCCTTTGGCTTGGACATTCCC
>NZEN01000084.1 GCA_002689665.1 Opitutia bacterium
CATCTCCTCTTGCAAATCTTTTAATTCCTCCTGCTTGGCTAATTCTTGATTAGGATTAACAACAGGCTTATTCGAAAGCTCCTGCTTTAAAGAAGAAATTTCGATTTCTAATTCTTGATAGCGAGGATCTTTTGTGACATCAGGAGATTCTGGCGTCTGGTTTTGTGCTATCTCCAAAAGGTTTTCTGTCTCTTTTCTAAGTTCTTCAGATCTTCTCAACGCTGCAGTTAAGTCTTGTATTTTATCAAAAGCCATTTGCTCCGCATTCTTTGCCTGCTTAATAAGTTGATCGTACTGCCCAGCATTCGAAGAAGCCAACTGTTGCTCCATTCCCTGCATGCGCTTACGAGTTTCTTCCAGCTCAGCTTGTAATTCCAATCCATCTGCAACAGCATTCTGTAATTGCTCTTGCAAAGATGAAATTTCACTGGGGTCAGGTTTTGACTGGGCCGCATCGGTTTTAGCATTTGCAAGTGAATCTTTTAGACTCGCAATTTCTTGGGTGAGCATAGTTATCTCCTCAGACTCATTAGGAACCACTTCGCGGGATTGTGGAATTGTAGCTTGCAAAATTTCAAGTTCAGATTCCTTAAGAGCAAGCTCTTCGATTGCCATGTCCAATTGTTTTTTAAGAGCAGAAAGATTACTATTCTTATTCCTAATTTCTTCTTTCAGATCAGCAACATCCGGCGAGACGACGGAATTGCTGTCACTAGGCTTTAGCTTGGATTGAGCAATCATTGAAATCGCTTTGTCTAGCCGTTCCTCTAAAGCTACCCTGCCCTGCTCTTCGGCTTCGTTTCGTTGCCTGAGCGCCTCTACTTCAAGTTGAGAGGTAACCAGTTGTTCCTCAAGCAACTTATAGGCTTCAAGATCATTATCGACAACAGGGTTTTTTTCAGTTGAAGAATTATTTTTTGAAGCCTCAATTTTCGAAATCTGTTCTCCTGCTAATTTAAAATCATTCAATAATTTTTCACGGTCCTGTTTCTCTTTTGTGAGCTTTTCCTGTAACTCAGATACCGTCGCTTCCGATTTAGCCAGATCAGTTTCGAGCCTTTGTATAGCCTCTCCTTCAACCGTCTTATCAAAGGTAGGGCTAACACTACTTTTCTTTTCTAATTCGGCTAAGTTTAACAAAGATTCTTCTAACTTATCCTCCAGCAGTTTGATCTTTTCCTGATCTTTCGAAGAAGAATTCAATTTATTCTCTGACAATTGAAGGGTTAATTCATTTTTTTCATTTAAGAGATTATTGATTTGGATATTCGCTTGTTCTAAATTCTCTATTGCACCTGCGAGTTCACCTTCAAGCATGACCAAGGCTTCTTGCTTAAGAGCTTCATTTTGTGCATCCCCTTTACCATCAATTCTTAAGTCTTCTTTGAGTTTTTCTATTTCATCACGAAGATCGCCATTTTCATTTCTAAGAGTAAGAATATTATCACTAGCTTTTTCAAGCTCAGTAAGAGAATTGGCTAATTCATTCTCCAGTTCTTCCATTACATCAAGCCCCAAGATGCTTTCCTCAGCCTTGGAGTCTTCTCGGGTAGATAAGTCCTCGAGTTTCGCAGTCGCTTCCTTTAGTTGGTCCTCAAGATTCTGAATAATCCCTTCAAACTCTTGCGGTGTATCTCCTTCAAAAGCGTTGAGCTTGGCTAAAAGATTTTGGCTTTCGGCAACAGCCACTTCTTTCTGTTTAAGGGCGTCAGCTAACTCATCTTCTATTTCAGCAAGATCAGCTAAATTCCTAGCTTCTGCCTGCTCTAGCTGTGCGGTTAGTTTATCATTGGCTTTTCTTAAATCGACAATGTCATTATTCTTTCCTTCTTCAAAAGAATCGAGTTTTGAAACGGCAGTTGCCAATTCTTTCTCAAGTAAATCGATGGTCCTAGTTTTCTCATCCTGCAATGATTCAAGCTGTGCACGCAAATCGGCATTAACCGCATTTGCCTCTAATAACTCTTCTTCAATTAAGACAACGGCTGTTATGCTAGAATCATCTGAAGTTTCTAATCTCTTTTGAAGATCAGTAATTTCTTTTTGTGATACTTTTAAATCTTCGTTTAAACGGGCTACCATTTTCTTGGTTTCGAGGGATGCCCCCTTACCCTCTTCTCGCATAATCATAAGTTCAGCTTCCAAATCTGATATATTAGAATGTAATTTTTCTTTCTCAGCCTGATTAACCTGAAGTGTTTCTATCTGCTTTGACATCGCATCCGCCAACTCTGCTTTCAAATTATCGACTTCAGCGTTGTAAGACTCGGCCTCATCTAAACTCTCCTGTAATATACGAATAGTCCCTAAAGCCTCTTGAAGTTGAGAAACAGCCTGCCTAGTCTCAACGGATTCTCCTAATCCTGCTGTCTTCATTCTCGCAATTTCTTCCCTTGCTTTGTCCAACTCGGATTTCAAATCAAGAACCAAGTCTTGGGACTCGTCAGTTTGGTTAACAAGACTTTCCTGCTCTGAAAGCAATTTATTATGTGTTTGAACCAATTGCTCTTCAAGCGATGCGATTTCAAGTGCTGCTCCAGCTTGTATTCGCTCATTTTCTTCCCTTTCGAATACTAATTCTACCTTCACCTTATTAAGCTCATCACGAAGAGACAAAACCACTTCATCGGTATTAATATTGTTTTTATTCTGGGCATCTTTGGTTTCTTCAAGCACTTGATTTAAATCCTGTAATTGACCAGCAATAACTTTTACCACTTCAAGCTCTTCTTTCAGCTTTTGCTTTTCATCGAGTACGAGGTTTAGTTCCTCATCCTTTCCTTTAAGTTCTAGCTCTCTGCGTGACAATTGTTCCATCGCCCGCTTTTGCCTTAATACCGCATTATCCAACTCTACCTTCAATCCATCTATCACTTCTGCAGCACGGGATTGCTCAAGATCAAAGCGTTGTGATAATTCCTGGATACGATTTTCTGAATCTTCAAGATTTTGCTCCATTTCGTTTACGAATGGAATGGCGGGGAGTTTACCCAAAGATGCTTCACGAAGTGCTTCCTGGGCAACTTGTGCATCCTCTTCCAGTGATTGTATTGTGTTAGCAAAATCGAACTCTCTTTTAGCCATTTGCTTTTTGGTCTCATCAAATTGTTTTTTAGTTTCAACAAGTTGTAAATTTGAAGACTTTAGTTTGTCCTCCAACTCTTGAACTTGCTCGGCCAATGAGTTTCTTTCTAAACGGTTTTCTTCTTTTGCCTTAAGAACCTCTTTTTTCGCCGCATTCAAATCAAGCAGCAATTTATTAACATAAGCCGGGCTTGCCGAACGGCTTGAAGAATCACCAGCATCTTCTAGAGAACTTTTAAGCTGAAGAAGCTGATTTTCCAGATCATCTTTCTCTCCTACTTCCACTTGCATTCTTGCAATTTCTCCGAGTGCTTTCCTAAGCTCGTCCTGAAGATCAAGGAAATCACGTGCAGATGCTTCCTTGGGAGCCGACTGGGCCATTCTCAGAGCATTTTTTGTTTGGGAAAGTTCCCTTTCCAAGGCCATGAGGCGAGCGGAATCCACACCCGCATTTGCAGCAGTCGAACGAGCGAGATCCAATTCCCTTCTGGTTCTCTCCAATTCAGTTGTGATCGAACGGATATACGAATTAGATCTTTCCTGCTCCATGAGCAAAGATTGTCTGGACTGCCGTAAATCAGAGCGTGCATTATCCAATTCCCTTTCCAAGCGGTTAATCTGATCACTTATTGACTTAGCCGAAACTCCTTGGCCAGAAATAGAGCTTGAACTAAGAGCATTTTTTGATCTCTCAAGTGCCTGTACCATCTGCTGAGACTCATCTAGGGTTGATTTAAGAGAGACAATATCCCTGTACGCTCTACGCAACTCAATCTGCATTTGAGCTGTGTCTTCAGAAAGTTCAGTTTGAAGATTTTTGGAAGCAGCAAGTTCTGACTCCAACTTACTAATTTGAGTTCCTTCACCACTAATAGATGAAACCGGCAACGGTTTCGTCAAAATATTGGAACCGGGTGTAATCGACGGGCTAAATCTCTCTGACGAAGAAAGCGGCACAGCTTCCTTGGATTGAATGACAGTAGCAACATTGCGGCCTAAAGAAGTTTTAGGAGAAACGGGTTGAGCGACCGGAGGAGTTGGTGCAATACGGGCCATAAAATCTTCACTTTCTTTTACCAGTGATTGCATTCCAAACTTCGCATCATTTCTGGCCGCATCCATTAACTTGGACAAGGCTTCAGCCTCACTCGATGTTCTTTCCACGGCTTTACCCAAAACTTGGAGTGCAGGCTGTGCCTCTGAGAACCTGCCCGCAAAATTATCGTTGAGATCATCTAAAATATTTTGAGAATCTGACAATCTGCTGGATGTCTCACTAATCGACTTCTGGAGTTCGTTACGCCTGGCTGCCCATGCATCTTCAACACCTTTTAAATTAGACTTCAAGCGATTGACTTCAGTTTCAGCATTGCCATCTTGCTCGGATGCTGAATCTAGATTCAAAAGGATTTCTTTTTTGGAAAGAGCCGTCGGGTCGTCGGCCAACTGAGTATTAAGATCGTCCATGATCTTCTTTTGCGTAGCCAGCTTATCACTAATGCTGGAAACTAAGTCTTCTGCAGAGACTTGGGCGTTATCCGCGGTTTGGGCAAGTTGACTAAAGGCCAAGGAGACAATCCCCAAAAAGAAAAGGGGGATGCCCAACCAGCCTTGTCTGATTACGGAAAGGCATGAAAAAATCATATGTCCATGATGGGAAGAGGGAGAGCAAAAGCAAGACTTGATTTAATCGGCCCTGATTGGATACTACAGTCAATATACATTCCAAAACTTTAACTAATCATGAGGCTCCATTTTTTAATCATACTTACATTTTTGATCAACCAAACAGGCTTTCTATTGCAAGCTAGAATTGGGGATGATCGCCTGACTTTGGAGAAAAGACTTCTCCGCTCAGGTGGTTATCAGTACAGGGATGAACAAGTTCTGGCAAACAGGCGTAAAGGTATGCCCTACATCAAATTTGAAGAATATTTCCCAGACAGAGCCGATTTAAGGATTTACTACAAAACAACTGATGGACGGAAACCATTATCCAAAGACATTAAAACTTCTAACATGCTGGAGGGATGGAACCTCCATGTTCTGTTTGTCCAAGGCAAGTCAGTACTCGAGATTTACAAGAGAAGTGAAAAAATTACTGAATTTGAATTCATTCACTTACTAAATCTTCAGAGCAATGGTTCCTTTTGGGAAAAAAAGAGTGATAATGAATTAGAGGATAATGAATATTCTACCTTCGGTTTTGAATTAATGCGAAATGACAAAATGCTAAGAGCCAAAAAAATCGGATCCAATGCGGTGATGGTTTTTTCATCAGGATTTGATCACTTGTTAAAAAAAACAATCAGAGACGATCAAATGGAAAATGCCCCATCAAGTACTGACGGGTTTTAAAGTACCAATTTGAAATGGTGCCCGAGGAGGGGGTCGAACCCTCACATCCATAGGATACCAGATCCTAAATCTGGCGCGTCTACCAATTCCGCCACCCGGGCATGTTGATTTTGATATTTATGAAATGATAAAAAGGCAACCCTAGAAGGCATCACCAAAGGGGCCCTGCCATAATCCAAATACGAGTGAAATAAAAGCGAAAAGCAAAACCGTCCATTTGAGAAGGCCGATATCCTGCATCTTTGTCCATGGGTCTTCCGGTTTTTCGTCGTCATCAAAATGAGGTTTCGGTTCAAAACAAATTTCACAGATCCAACCAAAATAATAATAAATAGAAACGACCACCCCAATTACCATGGCTACCAGCGAAACATAGAGCTTTGCCTCAAAAGCCACATTAAAAAGCATAAGTTTCGCGATAAACCCTCCCAGTGGGGGAACTCCGGCAAGAGACCCAATACCTATCAATAGGCAAATAGCCGCCCATGGATGTTTACGAAGCAGACCTTCATAATGCTCTGCTTCATGATCCGAATCATCGGAGAGGCTCACAAGCCCCATAATTCCAAAGACAATAAAGGATGCAAAAAGATAAATGAAGAGATAAAAGAACACCACCCACACAGCACGATCACCATCGCCAGCAAAATGCATAGATGCCATCACGGCGACCAAGAGATATCCTGCATGGGCCACTCCCGACAACCCCAACATACGTTTTAATTTAGACTGAGCACAAGCAGCTAAATTTCCGAACAAGATCGTAAATGTGGCCACAAACCCAAGTAGAGGAAGTAAAAATTCGGATATCCCTTCGAATGGACCATTAACTAAATTCAAAAGGAGAAAGAATCCAGCAGCTTTCGATGAAACCGCCAGGTATGCGGTGATGGGGATGGGAGAACCATGATATACATCTGCAACCCATATTTGAAAAGGGGCTGCACCGATTTTAAAAGCAATACCGGCCAGAATAAGAACAACTCCCGATTTCAAAAGTAAATTATCCTGATTAGTTTCCAAAAGTAATCCGATGTAGTCAAAAGATAGAAAATCCGCACCCGTTAGATCGGGTGATACTGCACCCCATGCAGCAGGATTTGCTCCCACACCATAAAGCATGACTATTCCAAGCAGAAGAAGCGCAGAACTCAACGCCCCAAAAATCAAATACTTAATACCCGCCTCTAGTGACTTGGTTGAGTTACGATTGTATGCGACTAATGGGTAAAAAGCGAGTGCGACGGTTTCTAAAGCCACAAAAAGAACTATAAAATTTGTACTTTGACAGAGGATCATCAAACCGGCGGTGGCAAGCATTGTTAGATGATGAAATTCGCCAAATCTTAAGTTTTGTACTTTTAGAAAACGGTTTCCTAAAATAGAAACGCAAATTGAAGAAAGGAGAAAAAATGTCCTCATCACATCTCCTTGAAAACCATGTCTGAGCATTCCAGAAAACGATGATCTTTCAAAAGTATGATTAATCAAGAGATAATCCAGCAAATGATAAACCAGTAAACATATTTGAAAAAGAACGGCAAAAGTACCACATGCATTGCTTTTATTCTTTTCTTTGGAAGAAAACAGGCCGACCAAAAGAATAACCACAGCACCGAGGGCCAGGGTAAGTTCGGGCCAAATTTCCGACCATAAGTTATCTTCAGAAAATATAAGGAAATCTTCCATCACTATTCGGAATCCTCCTCTTTGTTTTTATCGTTTGATTCCGATGTAGAGGATACAGACTTATTCAAGACCAGATCTACCGGACAACAGGAAGGTAGTCCATAGCCTCCTTCTCCATTTTCCAGGATTTGATATCTTGCACTAATATTGGTATCAATTCCTTCCGATACTCCTTTTGGCCATAAGCCCAAAAATAATAAAGGAGCGAGAATTAAGGAAGCCGGAATAATTTCATCAATCGAAAGGTCTTTTATTTTGTGTTCTTTTTCATGTGCGGATAATTCTTCGGATTTAACGCCATAGAAAATCTTTGCCATCGCCCTTAATCCAAAAATTGCCGAAATAATAATTCCGAGTGCGGCAAGACCAAGTACTAAATGATTTTCCTCATATTCTCCTAATGATAGAAAAATTGCGAATTCTCCCCAGAAATTACCAAACCCGGGAAGACCGATTGTTGCGAATGTGGCCGCCGCGAAAAAACAAGCCAAAATAGGAGTTTGCGAAGCAAGTCCGCCCATCTCATCCATTTCAAGAGTGTTGGTTCTCTTGTTAATACAATTGGCAACAAGAAACATTAAGGAAACTGAAAGACCGTGAGCACACATTAACATCACCGTAGCACTGGCACCAAGAGATGAACATACACCAAGACCGAGAAAACAATAGCCCATGTGCATAACAGAACCATTGCCTATCATCGATTTTAAGTTTGTTTGAGCGACAGTAATTGCACCCACAATTAGAATATTTCCAAGGGCTAGCCAAAGTATATAGGGTCCCCAAGATAACCCTCCTGCTGGAAGAAGTGGTAAAGCAAGCTGGACGAGTCCATAAAGTCCGAATTTCTTAAGGACTCCTGCGTGAAGCATCGAGACGGAAGTGGGAGCCGCTTCGTAACCGCGAGGTGCCCAAGTATGAAAAGGAAACAGAGCAACCAAAATCCCAAAACCAAAGAGAAGAAGTCCAAAAATCTTCTTTTGCGTTCCGATACCTAATCCATCTTCTAGTAATGCCTCAGTCAAATGAGGAAAATCAAACTTTGGTGCATCAAGGAGTACATTAAGAGCAACCAACCCACCCAATGAAATTAATGCTCCAAGTGTCAAATATATCGTTATTTCAAGAGCAATAGAGCGTCGATCACGACCGCCCCATAATCCGATCATAAGGAAAGTAGGAATCAGGGCGAACTCATGAAATAGATAGTAAAAAAGTAGATCTACACTGGCAAAGAGTCCCATCAAACCTGCCTGCATGAAAGCCAATAGAGCTAAGTAAAGTGGTAATCTGTCTGCCTCTGATTTTATGGCAACTAAACCGGCGGCCAACCCGACAAAACCGGCCATGGCGAATAACGGAGCGGAAACACCGTTGAGTCCAAGATGAAAAGTAATACCCAAGGTCTGCAACCCCATGCGTTCGTACAGAATTTGGAAGGAATAACCTGTGCTGCCTGGGTCAAAGTTTAGAAACAATAAGATTCCTGCAATACAGGGAACACCAAACCCA
>NZEN01000085.1 GCA_002689665.1 Opitutia bacterium
ATTTGAATCATATGTTGTGAAGGAGTGACCATCGGTTTAATTAGTCTGTTCCAATTCTTCCGCCATTTTTCGAACCCGGTCCCCCCAGGATTCCGTGCTTACCTGAGTGCGGAGGGATTCCGCCCATAAGGGGAACGCAAAGGGGGAGAGTCTACGCGGATAATTAATGATCAAGTCCTGGCTTTTTATTTCCTGCAGTTTGGAAAGGATTCGTTCGACTTCAAGCTGTCTTTCCAGAACTTCTCTCCGTGACTGTGTAAGTAGCAGGTTCTCCGGATCGTATTTCGAAAACACATCAAAGAAAAGTCCACCGGACGCCTGTACCTGTCTTGCAGACTTTTGAGCACCGGGAAATCCCTGGAAAATCAAGCCCGCCACCCGGGCCACTTCCCTGAACTGCCTCTTAGCCATTTCACTCAAATTCATACAGTCGAGTAGTTCATCGATCAGATTTTCCGGGTTGAGCAATTCCCGCCATTCTTTTTCACCGAGATCAAGATCTTCATTCGAGCATAGGTGGAAACCGTAGTCATTGAATGAAACAGATAAACTCATAGGAATAATTTTCGACATACGATAACTGGCCAGGGCGGCAAGTCCTTCATTGGCCAATCTGCCTGCAAAGGGGAAAAGAAACCAGTTAACACCTTCTTTGGTAACGGTCTTTTCAATTAAGAACTGATGTTGTTCGGGCAGAGTCGAATTTTTGTCCTGAATCGAAAGGGTGGGGGCAATCGCTTTCATTTCAGGTTCTTTACAACTGCCAGTCTTTGCCTGCTTCAGCTTTTCGCGAACTGCGATTGATAGTTCAGATGATAAGGGAGATTTCCCTCCTCCCCATACTGGTATCGCTCCCTTGCCGGCTTTGGCTATCGATACAATAGCGGTAAGGTCTCTGACTCTTTCGAGTCGTAAAAGTTTACCCGAGAAGTAGAAATTGGATTTCGGGTTGATTCGTGAAATAAAGGATTCTTCGATGGTTCCAAGTGTCTTTCCAGTCTTGAATTTCACTGTAATTGCCTGATCACTGGTTATGGTACCAATGGACATCCGATGAAATCGCCCTATAATTTTGGATTCCACGCAGTGAATTCCGTTTTTGACGACTACCCGTTTAAACTGATCATAGGCCCTCAGGGTGTTTCCTCCCCGGATCACAAAATCGAGCGTCCAACCCCACTCCTCTTCGGACAGATCCCGGTATGACCAGGCGGTCCGAACTTCCTGCAATGCCTCTTTGTCGGAAAAACCTCCACCAAGAGCCAAGGTGATCAGATGTTGGGCTAAAAGATCAAGGGGAGCCCGTAAAGGTTCTCTTTGTTCAATCTTTCTTGCTTCCATGGCTTCGCGGGCAGCCGCGTATTCAATCAGTTCCATTGCCTGGGTGGGCACACAGAATACCCGGCTGATGGCACCAGGTTGGTGTCCGCACCGGCCAGCTCGCTGAAGTAATCGGGCCACCCCTTTGGGGCCACCAATTTGAATGACCTGCTCAACTGGGGAGAAATCAACCCCTAGATCGAGACTGCTAGTACAAACGACTGCTTTAATTTTCCCCGCCCGTAAACGGTTCTCCACCTCGGTTCGGTCTTTGCGATCCAAGGAACCGTGATGGATTCCCAAATCGTTTTCCCATTTTGGCCGAACGGATACGAGTGCATGGTACCAGTACTCGGTCTGGGAACGAACATTGGTGAAGACTAAAGTGGTTTTTGCTTTCTCGATCTGTTTGGCGACATCTTCGACCAACTTTCCTCCCAGATGACCAGCCCAGGGAAATTTTTCCATATCTCTGGGGATGATCGTTTTTACCACAAATTTTTTCTTTAAATCACCATTGATCAGAACACTGTTCTCGTGGGAACCGACAAGTGTTGAGAGAGCCGTGTCCAGGTTCCCCAAGGTCGCGGAAAGTCCCCAAGTCTTAAGTTCTGGATTCCATTTTCGCAGCCTTGCAAGACAAAGCTCTGTCTGGGTGCCCCGCTTGCTTGAAAGTAATTCGTGCCATTCGTCCACAATCACCGCACGAAGATCTGAGAACGCCTCTTTCGTTTCAGGATAGGATAATAGCAGGGAAAGGCTTTCCGGAGTGGTTACCAAGCAGGAAGGGTATTTTTTTCTTTGTTTGGCTTTGACGGAACCTGACGTATCACCAGTTCGGGACTGAATAGTCCAGGGTAGCCCTAGGCCTTCACTTAATTCTTCGAGCGTTCGGGTCGTGTCCTCGACGAGTGCCCGCAGTGGAGTGAGCCAAAGCACCCGTAACTGGGGTGCCCGTTTCGGCATTTCCTTGCCCTTTTGTTCGGACATCCATTCCAGCAGGGTAGGCGTCCAGACTGCATAGGTTTTTCCGGTGCCGGTTGGGGCATGGACCAGTCCCGATTTTCCTTCAGCATAGCTTTTCCAGGCTTCCTTTTGAAAAGGGAAAGGCTTCCAGTTGCGGTCATGGAAATATTGTTCAGCCTTTTTACGGGCCCTTTGGTAAGAGGCTTTAGTTGTCAAAATTACTGAAACTAAAAAAGAAGAGACTGTTTTCCCTTTTCAGCGATGAGCACATCAGGGTCATTATTCCGGGTGGAATTTATTCTCGAGCTTACCTGATAAACCGTCCATGCCGGTTGCGTAGATTGCATGATTTTAAGGAGGGAGTTTTCGTCCTGTTTTTCATCCAGCCATTGCTCCCACTGTGTTTCGGTCAAGGCAACCGGGGCACGGTGATGAATATGCAAAAGATTGGACGGGGCACTGCGGGTTAGAATCGAAAATACATTTCTTGTTGAACCCTGCTGATGGATGGTCTTGCCAATTCCGGCAAACGCAAAAATTTCATCCGTTTCCGAGAAAATATGATGAGGGTACTTTTGTCCCTCAATGACCTGCCATTCGAACCACCCGTCGGCTGGTATTAGGCATCGGTGCTGAAAAAAAGAATCCTTGAAGATTGGTTTTTCATGAACGGTCTCGGATCGAGCATTGATCGGAAAAAAAACTTGCGTAGAAGATTCAGACTTCGGGTTTCCCCAGTGTCTGTTTTGCCATTGGATTGAGCCCAAGTTATTGGAAATTGTGGGGTGGGTCTGCCCCGGGGCCCGGTTATAACTGGGGGGGGGTGGTTCTTCCGGTTCCTCAACCAGTTTCTTAAATTTTTTGCCGTGAGTGGCTTTCCAAGTGTAGCGTCCGCACATCCCTTATTTTTTATCCCGGCTGCTTAGTCTTGCAAATGACTCAGACTTGCTTCGGGTAGGCTACGATCATCGGATTGGTCCGCAAAATAAAGTTTGTGAGTTTGGAAACCTGCCCGGAAGGGTGCTCCATGTTCCTTAATCCAGGAGGTTATCGAATTAAGAATAGCTGGATCCTGACTCTTTGACCATTCGGGATGTAACCATACTGGAATGTCTTCGTTTTTTAATGAAAGGGCCTCGCTCCATTTTTCGATACTTGTTTCGTCTTCAACGATAATTTTATACTCGTCCGCCCGTTCCAAGGTTTCCTCAATCGGAGGTGCCGCCCACTTGGGGCTAATGGTCATCCAATCAATTTCTCCGTTTACCGGGTAGGCTCCGCAGGTTTCAATATGAACGGGGAGATTCCTGCTCCTTAGCTGGTAAGCAAGGTTCTGCAAGTTGTGAATCGCTGGCTCTCCACCTGTGATGACCACAATTTCCGGACATGCCATGAATGCCTCATCGGCCAAATCGTCGGGATTCATCTTGGAGATTGAATCGGGCTTGTGTTCTGGGTGCCAGGTCCCGGCAGAATCACACCATGGACAATGCACCGGGCAACCGTGAAGACGAATAAAGAAGGCGGACTTACCTAAATGAGTACCTTCTCCCTGCCAGGAATGAAACCGTTCGTATACAGGATACTGATCCATGATCAGGCGGGAGGTGTGAATGTGGCTGAATTCTTGGAGTCTTCGTCCAAATGCAGAGACTGGATGCGGACACGGCCATTGGTTTTCTGCTCAATCATTGGCTCAAAAATTTGATATAAAAACTCGGCAATTCCTTCACAGGATGCACTGTCCACCCAAAAGATTTTTAATAGACCCATTTCCTGAAGTTTTTCACATTCCTGTCTAAGAGGGTCAGATTTTTTTAGGGCTGTGGCATGGTCCAGGTTTTCGTCAATCCAGTCCTTGAGGAAGTGTAAATTACCAAAATCTATCACAAATCCGTTCTCATCGAGTTCTTTCGCTTCAAAAGTCAGGGTGATCGCCCAGCTGTGCCCGTGGAGACGGGAGCACCTTCCACCATGCAATGGCTGGCGGTGAGAAAGGGGAATGTCCCGGTATGTTTTGGTGCAAGTGATCATGAGGGTTGAAATTTATTCCTCATACTTGGTAGGGTCAGCAATGTTTGCGAGTTCAAAGGCTTCTTTTCGTTCAACACAGGTACCACATTTACCACAATGTATTTCTCCTCCCGCATAGCATGACCAGGTTAAATGCAGTGGTGCATTCAATTGATCCCCCAGCGAAACTAGGTCGGATTTGGTCATTTCCACATATGGACGGTGGAGATTTAGATCCTTCCAATCGGCTAGCCCCAACGCTTTGTCCATGGCATCGGCAAATTCAGGGCGGCAATCAGGATAAATGGTGTGGTCCCCTGCATGAGCGGCGTAGGCAATCGTATCGAGCCCGAGCGAAAGAGCATGCCCTCCTGCCAGGGCCAACAGGATCATATTCCGGTTGGGCACAACGGTAGATTTCATGGATTCCTCTGCATAGTGACCTTCAGGCAAAGTCATAGACTGGTCGGTGAGCGAAGATCCCCCGAGTATTTGGCCAAGTTGTGGGAGCTTCAGGATTTCATGAGCCAGCCCTAAATGATTTGCAACCTTTTGGCTGTGATCGAGTTCTTTCGCATGTCTCTGACCGTAATCAATCGATAAGAGTCGTGTCTCCGTTGCCTCCTGCTTCATTTGGGTAGCAAGTACGGTGGAGTCAAGGCCTCCTGAAAAAAGCACCAAGGCTCTCATGAAATCATGGTTGGATTAAACATTTTAAAATTTCTAAATATCCAATTGTACGCGAATATCCAACGGTTTTCGATCCACGCTACAAATATCCACGCTTACAATTTATTGATTTGGCCGGGGGAAAATCTTTCGGTGTATATAATAAACTCTTTCAAGTTCCTTAACGGGGGAGGGGTGATCATCCACCCTAAGATCGCGAAAGCGGTCGGACAGTCCGCCGTATCCCCAACCCTCCCTTACGACCAAAAGTGCAGCTGACTGCCTTCCCCGCTTATCTCCACCGGCTTCTTGTCCGGCGTGAAGCGACGCAATCATTCTTTCGGCAAGAGTGCCATTATTATCTTCAAATGCTTCTCCCATCGCTTCGATCACTTTAGATCCGGTTAAAATATTGCCCTGTACTGCATAACTCGCTCCATGTTTTCCGCCTGCCCATTCCAGGCATTCAGATCCGGTGAAAACAGATGCGTTTCCCTCGATTCCAATAATAGCAAGCTGACGACTATTTCGATGGGGGTCGGCAGAAGTCATTAAATCAACCGCTTCCAGAGCTGACTTTCCGGATGCCAGTAATTCAAGCCCGATCGGTCCGTATCGTGGGTTTCCCCATGCCTGACTGGCAATGGCTCCAATACCTGCTTTGGCATAGGGTACGACTGACCCAACTGCGACAAATTTGGATTGTACGGCTACGCCTAATTCCCCGGTTTTTGAATCTCTAGCAACAATTGAAAAAGTCGAAATCAAAGGTGTGCGTGTTTCTCCAAAGGCTAGAATCGGAAAGAGGGTGATAGCGAGTTTTATATAGGTCATTCGCCTTGACCCTATTATGAAAACGCTTACTTTCAAATCCTTACTTGTGTGCCGGGCTAGCTCAATTGGTAGAGCAGTTGACTCTTAATGATTTTTAATTACTGGTAATCAACGACTTAGGTGGTCAATCCAAGGCTCTTTTGGACTCATGTGGACACATTTTGGTCACAACTTAGACACAACAATTTTTGGGCACAATTTTAGCCTCATTTTTTTCAATAAGGTAGGGTAAAAGGAATACATCTGCTGTTGCTGTTTTTGACCGCTTGGTTACTTGTGCAGAAAAAGCAAACATTCCGGTACAGATCGAGGCGGATCCCCGGCCGACAGGTACGGACGCCCGTTCGATACAGGTTGCCCGTGAAGGTGTGCCGACAGGATTAGTGGGCATCCCCCTTCGCTACATGCACACACCCAGTGAGGTCATTGACTTAGACGATCTCGAGGCGGTTGTTCAATTGTTGGTGGCCTTC
>NZEN01000077.1 GCA_002689665.1 Opitutia bacterium
TAACCGACGTTGTTGGAACAACTGCTTTAGGTGCTTTAGATGACTTTTCTGATACTCTGCATGACGAAATAATCATCCAAGGCAGAGCTGCAGGTTTGACAGTAGAATTACTTGATGCTAAAGGTGAAATTCTGTATGAGTGATAACTCAAACAGGCGCGTTATTCGCGTCTTTTGACACTCCCTTCGCGTCGGTGCTTTGATAATGGGTTGGCGAGTCGCAGGGATGCTTCAAAGCATCGAGGGAGTCAAATGAGTAACCCAAATAGTAAGACAAACGCACAGTTGATTGATGTCATCAATCAACTGAAAGCCCAGTCTCGCGATACCGGTTCCGCTGTTTGGCGAGATGTGGCCATGCGTCTTTCTAAGAGCCGTAAGAACTGGGCCCAACCTAACCTAAGCAGAGTAAGCCGCCACGCCCCAGAGGGTGCAACAATCCTCGTGCCTGGTAAGCTACTTGGCAGTGGTGAGGTTTCCAGTAACCACACGATCGCCGCCTACAGTGTGAGCACCGGTGCTCGTGAGAAGATAGAAGCCGCTGGCGGTCGAGTAATGACCTATGGCGAGCTTATGAACGAAAACCCATCAGGATCGGGGGTTGTTATTCTTGGATGAAACAACCTACGTATTTGATGCCGATGGCTTGGTCCTAGGTCGCCTAGCATCTGCAGCCGCAGACTTGCTAATCAAATCAGCTAGAGAGCATAGAGACGATAAAGTCGTAATAGTCAATGCAGAAAGGGCAATCGTAACTGGAAGCAAAACTGCTGTGTTTAACAAGTACCAAGAAAAATACAAGTTAAACCATGCAAGAAAAGGGCCATTCTTCCCAAGAATGCCTGATATGATTCTAAAGCGCTCTGTAAGAGGTATGCTACCTTACCAAAGTAAGAGTAGTGGACGCAGAGCATTACGTAATCTAAGAGTAGAAATCGGCTGCCCAAGTCATTTGTCAGGAGACCTTCCAGACGGACATCAACAGGGCGACGTTAGCAAAATTCGCAAGGCTGCATCACAAAGCTTTGTTTCACTTGGTGAAATTAGCCATAACCTTGGCGCACCAAGCCACAGATGGACTGGAGGTGACCAGTGATGGCAAAGAAAAAGAATAAGGCAGTAGAATCTTCTGGAAAGAGAAAGACCGCAATTGCTCGAGCTTCAGTTAAGGCTGGCAAGGGCAGAGTAAGAGTCAATAGTGAACCTATTGAAATTCTTCAACCTTCACTGGCTAGAAGAAAAGCAATGGAGCCACTAATTATTGCAGATGCAATGAATCGTTTGGCTAAAGTTGACATTAATATCACAACTACCGGTGGCGGAATCATGGGTCAAACTGACGCAATTAGAACCGCTATTGCTAGAGGCCTTGTACTGTATAACGGTGGCGCTGAAGGGACTGATGAAGATTTAAGAGATGAATACTTGAGATTCGATCGTAGCCTTCTAGTCAACGACCCTAGAAGAAAAGAAGCAAAGCATCAACTTGGACGTGGTGCTCGTAGAAAGAAACAAAAGTCCTATCGATGAGGTGAAAATATGATAATTCCAGTAAGATGTTTCAGTTGTGGTGTCGTTGTGGCACATAAGTGGGAAGAATTCAACGAGTTAGTTGCCTCGGGAACTGAGGTTTCAGATGCTTTAGATAAGATTGGATTTTCCAGATATTGTTGCAGAAGAATGTATGTTGGGCACTTAGACCTCATTCATGAGGTTGCTCCGTTCAGTCAACAATCTGGCAATTAAACACAATAGGGCCCGTAGGTTAGCTTGGTCTATACTTGGCGGCTGGGGGTCGTCAGACCCCGGTTCAAATCCGGGCGGGCCCACCATTATTGTTCATGAAGGCGAAACAACAAAAACACAATGAGGCATGGAATAACTTATGACTAAGTTTGCTAAATCATTTTTCACCATCTTGAGTCTGTTTTTAGTCACTCAAGCACCCTACGCAACTAGTCAGGCACTTCCTGATATTGAGTTGCAATGCAACCCTTCAAGTGTATTAATTGATGTCTATCCGGGCGCAACTGGGACAGGAATGACTTTTTGTACACTGACCAATAATTCTGTACACTTGTTAGAAGTTGATATTTTTGTTGAATCGGGCATTTTACTTGCTACCTCCCCTGGCTCAATCACAGTACAAGGTGGCACATCAGTTGATTTTGAAGTATCAATGAGAGCAGATATTGGTCTACCAATGAGCGCACATCAAGTAAAAATAACAGCAGTTGTAAACACAGTTAATGGCATTGCATCACCAACTGAAGAGAAATCAGAAATGTCTGTTTTAGCACAAATCAGACAATATAGTAGCTTAGAGATTTCAGCAAATCAACCTCTGCTAGACATCAATAGTGGCGAGACTAAAGAATTAGCCTACACAGTATCAAATTCAGGAAATCAAATGGATAGATTTAGATTCCAGGTTTCATGGTACACTCAAGGCATATTAGAAGAGATAGGATTTGTAATAGTACTGAATACGGTGTCACAAGAAATTGATGCTGGTACTTCTGGAGTATTCACCATCTCTATTACAGCACCATACAAGGGCGATACTGTTGCTGAAGGAATCATTTGGGAAAAGAACAAAGATGACTTATATAATCTAATTGTTCAACTCGAAGTGACTGCAACAAGCGAATATTCAATTCGTCACGAAGGTGTACCAAATAGCGTGTCAGCCATTACAGTAATGACAGTAACAGACACAACAAAAGAATCTTTCCTTGAAAGCAACTCTACCTTGATTTATATCGGTGCAGGGGCAATATCAGTAATTTTATTGGTTATTTTAGCACTTGCAGTATTTAACCGCAAATCACCAAACAATACGCCGAAACCTCGTGCCATACTTCCAAAGCAATCGGGCAGTAATGCTATTGTCAATGAAGATTTGGAACCTTCAATTGTAGAATCAGAAGACGAGTTCGATTTTCTTTGAGTCTAATTCTTATCTCACCGGAAGCCTTTGGTTTGATATGCAACGACGGTAAAGGAGATAATATGCGGCAAAGGGCTTTGGTACCTTCCACTATTGTCATGTTGCTGCTAATTTCAATAGTACCATTGACAGTATCATCATCTGACACGGTGATTTCAAACGACATTATCTGGACAGAAAATCAAATCTTAACGGGCAATGTAACAATTGCAGAGGGCGTTTCACTTACTATTTTACCCGGAGTTATCATTGACGGAGACCAAGGTCACACAATCGAAGTTGCCGGTACTTTAACCGCTCAAGGAGTTCATTTCTTTTCTAGTGCAGCCCCTCAATCGCCAACCTCCCATGGAGTCGGTCTTTGGCAAGGAATTGTCATAACTTCCACGGGTACAGCAATTCTTGAAGATGTAATCATTGAAAATACCAATGCAGGTATTCGTTCAGATGGAGATTTGACAATTGAAAATCTCACAGTTATAGACTCCTATATCGGTATAAAAAATATCGGCACATGCCATGTCAATCAATTTAGCACAGAAGCAATCGATAATGAAGCAATATTGAACAGCGGAACCATAACTGTTGGTAATGGCTCAATAAATAATTCAGCTATTGGTATAAGTTCAACCGGCCCCGCCATCATCGAAGATAGTATATTCTCCAATGTGGGTGTCGCCATAACTGCTAGTGCTGGGGATTTAACTGCCAAAAATATCACCATGGCCTCTGTGTCGGTTGGCTTAGCAACAAATTCCGGTGTGCACTTTCAAGCTAGTGGGATACAAGCAAGCAATGTTTCATTACTTGCTGATTTGGCTAATGCTGATGACTTTATCCTTGATGATGTGCAAGCAGATGGCAATCAATTACTGAAATCAAACAGTGCCACAGGGGCTCGAATTAATGATGTGAATTTTAGCGGATCTGTGGATACAAACCTCCCGGTAATCGAACAAGATTGTGACGGCAACTGCAGTATCCAGAATATCAGCATATCAGATGCCAGGCATGGTATTTCGTTAACAGGTCTAGGTAATCACCAGATTATTTCTTCTTCGATTTTTGGGCAACAATATGCATTACGTTCTTCAGAAGCAGGGCATTTGACGATCAATAATTCCTCCTTTGCATCTGATGAAGCCGGAATAGTAACTAGGAATACAAATACCGAAATTATCGGAGATGTGCTTTCTTCCACTAATAACCGCCAATCTATTGCCGTTGATATTATTGGAGGCAATCATAATTGGGAGAACTTGACTGCCGCTAAGTCTTATGATTCAGGTGATTACAATTCTATTGGTTGTAAGATATGGTACGCGACAATAATTGCTTCTAACCTTCAAACTGGTAACTTTTCAACTGGAGTAATGGCCCAAGAAAGCCATTTAATCGCACAATCTATTGCTTCGATAGGTGGTCAAAACTATGGTATAGAGTTGGTTGAAGGCCAATTAGTAGTAAACCATCTAGAGACAAAATTCCAGAGTAAAGGACTACTAATGGGCCAGAATTCACAATCAACAATATATCATTGGGCCGCAAATTTACATGACATCTCTCTAGATGTAGAGGAATTTTCTGAAGCTTATGTATTAGATTTAGCTACAATAAATTCTAATCCGGCTTTCAGTGATGCTGTTGGAGATGGGGCCCTATACTATGGTTCGACAGGTAATTTAGCCATTAGCACCTCAACCAACAAAGAATTCTTACTTACTTCGATAGAAATTACTGATATGTCAGGAAATCCTATTCAAGCAGAAATTATTGTAAATACATTTCAAATGAGAAGTGATGAAAATGGTGAAGTTTTAGTTCCTTTATTCTCTGATGGCTCGATAGTAACTGCGAGTATCTATGGAACAGGAGTTAGTAAATCCTTGAATGGTAATGTAGCGGGTCAATCGATTCAAGTACCAGTTGTTCCATCAGGAGATTGGATTATATCCTCAAATACTGTTATTACAATCCAATCGGGTACTGGATTACAAGAACTTACTGGCAATTTAATCTTGGAAGATAATGCAGTTCTATTAATCGATAATACCGAGCTTGTTATGCAAACAGGAGCAACAATCTCAATTAGTGATAATGCAAGTATAATTGGAATTGATGCTGTAATTAATTCGGGTACAATTTCAATCACTGATTCAGGATATATATCTGGCTTAGATAATCAACGATCAGCGACGGTTAATGGCAATGTCTCTTGGTCTTGTGATGGGGAAATAGCAACACATTTACTCATTCTCAACTTTGATTTATCACTCTCCTCAAACTGCCATTTACATGTAGAAAATGGTGAGATTAATGGCCAAGCAACTATACCTAGTTCATCATCACTAAATGTCACATCCTCTCTTTACATCTCGGTTATCGATCGTGGTAATCCATTACCCAACGCCTTGATTGATTACCAAGGAGTATCTTACTCAACCAATCAATCGGGAGAAGTAATCATTCAAGCAGTTGCACGTTTAATCGATGGTCAGCAAGACTATACTGGATCGGATGAGAACATTTTATTATCTTTCAATAGTTTCAATCAAGTGATATCTTGGGACACAAGTAAATCCAAGTCTCACCAGTTTATTGTGTCGCAAATCGATATCAATGAGATTAATTTGGCAGATGTTATACTTGATTCGGTTTGGAGCCCATATTACCTTGACAGCGATTGGATAATCCCCTTAGATCATTCTTTAACCATCTCTAGCGATGTTGTTTTACGAGTTGCAGATGGCTTCACTATCACTGTAGAAGGTATGCTTAGGGCGAATCAGGCAACTATCACCTCGACAGGATTGGGAGACCGTTGGGCTGGAATCATTCTTGGCCAATCCGAAGATTCGACAATAGAACTTACTGGTTCAAACATCTTAGAGGCCTCTCCAGCGGTTTCGATATCTAACTCTGGCACCTTTGAGGGAGATGGTCTTGTCTTTGCTCGTTCTCTTTCAACCGACCCTCTAATCACCTTTTCTTCTAGTGCTAATGCATCTTTTAGTCTCATTAATTCACAATTGAGTGACGCAGGTAGCGGTTGTATTGATACAAACCAAGCAGTAGAAATCACACTGACCCTTGTTGATATTTCATTGGAGAGATGTGGAGGCCCAGCAATTAGAGCCAGTCAAACTAATTTAGCACTGAATAACATAACAGTTGGCAGCGGTTCTTCTGATGGTTTAGTGCTAACCAGTGTGACTGGTGAACTAACTGGATTATTCGGTACAACTTTCGATGGTTCTGGAAGTTTATTGAAATTAGATTATATTAATGATGAATTCATTGTCAAAAATATAACCGGTAATGCAGGACAATCACCTGCTATTGCTGGTTCCAATAACCGCGCAATAAATCTTCAAGACGTACAATTAACCGGTGCACCAGCCATTGATTTTGATTATAGTTCAGGAATTTTATCAGATATCACTCTAAGTGGTGAAGGTATTGGAACAGGACTTATCAGCCATCATGGTAGGTTTTCTGATAACATTGTGCTATCAAACGTCAAAATAACTGGATATAATGTCGGGGTTGATCTACATGCAGATGATGTAGGCGCAGTTTCTAGACTATCTATTGAAAACTCCATTATTGATTGCTCAACGGCTATTTCTGTTGAGAATTATCCTCTATCAGTATTACATACCTCAATAATTGGATTAATAGAATTTAGTGGGGCAACAAACCTGCAGATGTACGATATTATTCCAGATATTAAGCAAAATATTTCGCTTTGGGATGGGGCGACAGCTGAAATTTTTGAATCTGTAAACCTTGTTTCAAAACTTGATGATGTGGTGAAATTTGGCGATTATGATTTAGTAGCAAACTATTCCGATGGCACCTCGATCTCCTCATTAGCAAGTGGCATGGCACCTTCAATCAACATAATGGCCTATGCTTTAGACGCTACTGGGGGTGAAAAATCACTAACCTCACTTACGGTAAATGCTAATTCAATCGGCTATCCAATTCAGAGTATAACCCTTGATA
>NZEN01000086.1 GCA_002689665.1 Opitutia bacterium
AGGACTTCCATAATGGAAGATCATTCATCCAGAAGTCTTTCTGTTCAAGCCTTTACTTAGAAAATTAAATAGATTTTCCGTTAATCAGTGCTTGGATTTTATCAATAACTTTTGCCGGCAACCAAAATTTAATGCCTTCTGAATTACCTGTTTCTTCAAAAGAAAGGAACATATCTGGATATTTGTCTTTAACCTTTTCAATCTCTTTCCAATTCATAGGGCCTATTGGCTTTCCTGATCCGTAGTAGAACCATTTTTTTAAATTTGTAGCACAGGCACTTGACCAGGCCTCGGCTGTATTGGTGGCAAATTCAACCTCTGTCTCGTCAATAACTCCGTCTTTATTGGCGTCGAAAGTCTTAATATTCTCTAAGTCATCAATTAAGATGGCTTCGATTTTTTGAAGCAGATCTGTTTTTTTACCAATTTCCTGAGCAAGTATTTCTTCAACAGCCTCCTCTACTCGGGCTTTTTTTTTCCGTCTTCGCTCGATGGAATACTTTTTTTTGCATCTTCGATGAGTTTTGCTGCACCTGCTGGATCTTCGGTTAATTTGCCCAAGAATTCGGGGAGTTCAATTCCCACATTTTTAGTTATTTGATGAAGGGGAGGGAGGGCTCCTACCAGACCGGATACAAAGTTGGCAGTGTCGTTTTTTCCATCTTTACCTCCTCCTGAATCCCAAACGGTAACCTTATCGATTTTCAGGTTCGAAATAGCTTTCACTTGCTCCGCGACAAGTTGCGGCAATTGTTCGGTCACCAGTAATGTACTTGCAAACTCGGCCCCACCTGCAGCATTAACAATTTTGGCAAAACCTTCCGCCTTGCTTTGGAGGGCGGCAAGCGTACCTTTCGCTTCCGCTTCCATGAGGGATTGAATACCATCTGCTTCCCCTTTTTTTAGGCGTCTTGTTTTTTCCGCATCGGCTTCCGCTAAGGTCTCAATTTTAGACTTCTCGATCTGAGCAGGGATTACGATGTCAGCGTGTTGGCTTGCCTTCTCTCGCTCAGATCGGGCTGCCTCTGCTTTGGTCTCAGCGGCATAAGCCTCTTCTGATGCCTGGGCTGATTTTACTTTTTCTGCGGCCACCGCTAATCTTTCAGCCTCTGCCTCCTGCTCCCGTCTGGCTGCGTCCGATTGTGCCACTTTAATTTTTGATAAATTTTCGCCCTCGGTGGCAGAGGCCTGAGCACTGGCCACGCTAATCCTTCTTTCACGCTCTGCTTCAGCTGCACCAATCTCGCCGTCTCTTTCTCGCTGGGCCACACTTACCTTAGCCTCATTGATCGCACGGGAAGATGCTTCCTTACCAAGAGCGTCAATGTAGCCGGACTCATCGGTTATATCTTTAATATTAACATTAATAAGTCGAAGTCCCACTTTTTTGAGTTCTACTTCAACCCCGTTGGTAATCTTCTCGATGAGTAGATCTCGGTCTGCATTGATGGATTCGATATCCATGGTTGCGATGACAACCCGCATTTGACCGAAAATAATATCACTGGCCTGTTCACGAACCGCCTGCATGTTTAACCCGAGTAGTCTTTCCGCGGCGTTTTCCATTACCCCTGCCTCGGTGGACACACCAACTGTAAAAGTAGAAGGCGTATTTACCCGGATGTTCTGTTTGGATAGGGCTCCCTGTAGGGCTATGTCGATGGGGAGGGGTGTAAGGTCGAGCCACTGATAGTCCTGAATAAGGGGCCATACGAAGGATGCTCCACCGTGTACGCACTTGGAAGAACGACCGCTACCTGTCTTTCCATAAATGACCAGCACCTTGTCCGATGGACACCTTTTGTAGCGACTGAAAAAGAAAACGAGCGTTCCAAGAACAACGACGATGAGGGAGACAATGCCGATTAATACGAAATCCATGATTATTTTAGGTTAGGATGATTTTATTTTGTTAGTAAATTATTCTTTGGTTGATTCCTCTTCCAAAAGTGAGATCAAAAGAGTTTGCTGATCCACTAATTCCTTAACCCGTACAGCTGCTTGGTTTGGAATTTTTTTATCATGATCAGTAACTGCTTTGACGATTCTTAGTCGGCCCTGAACCATTACCTCAATTTGTCCCATGCCTTTCCTGCTTGGCGGGATAGGCAGATAAACCGATCCAACTTCTCCTATGCAGTTTTTATAGTTCAAAGTACCTTCTTCTCTCAGGCTGTGCAGATAGCTCATTAGGTAGACAATTAGACCAAGAAAAATACTTCCCACAATTGTTCCGATGAATGTGGCCCCTCCGGTTTCTAGTCCATTTTGCAGGGAAGCTGCACCAGCCCAGCCAAACCCGGTAAAAAAAGCTCCAATGGACCGGATGGATAAAATTCCAGTCGCACCACCTTCTCCACCATCACCGATATCAAAGTCTGCTTCCACTCCTTCTGCCGCTCCGCCAATCAAGCTCAGAACCATTTGAACTGTCAGAATTAAACTGGATATTGCACCGATTGCGACGAAAGTTTTCATCGCGGGTTCCATATTTAGCCAGTAGTCGATCATAGTATATTAGTTTTTATATTTAGATGGATTACTTATCATGGCGTCAAGGGAAACATTGAAAAAATTTAAATATTAATATAATAGTGCACTTATTGCACGATTCATTTTCTTGTCCTTTTGATAAGTAAGGAAGTGATCATTGATGTAATTACTGAGAGGAAGTAAATTCCACAACCGTATTCTAATTTGACGAAGGTTCCCCCCGGTAGAGTTTTCATGCTAATTAAAAAAAGGGAGAGTACGAAAACTTCAGCCATCGAAAACTTACCCAAGATTTTGGCTCCGTTATAAAGAGAGAAAGCTTTGGGATCTTGAGTAGAAAAGGAATGATTCCAGAATACGCAAATTTTTCCTACAGGGAAAACCACTGAAAATATTGATAATATCACAACCATGAACCAATCATTCATTTCAGCCAATTCGACAATGATGCCGAAAATTGAGTAAGTGACTGAGTCCATGCTTTCCGGATCCATGAGTTCCATTAACCATGTGAATTCTCCTGCCTTCGGGTAAATAGTCATGGTTGGTGCAACGAGGCCAATGCCCAGTAAAACTGAGCTCACAAGAATCAGGGGTCTTGTCATCTTTTGGATGGTTACTCCCTCATAAACTGAGCAAGATCATCGATCGTTGAATCAATCGGCAGAAGGGTGAGAATTAGACTCCGAACTGAATTCCCTGAATCTTTGGGGAATTGAAGTGAGTTTTTACCAACTCTAAGTGACTTTAGGTCAATCTCGATATTACCCGCTAAATCATCCTTAGCCAGGTCGCTATCCTTTACCACGATTTCAATGGATGACTTTGGTTCATAACGGATTCTTGCTGCTTGAATCGCTTCATTGGGGGAAATTGTTTTTCCCAGTAAATCACTCCATTTTAAGTCAATCTGTAAGCCTGACCAATTGCCGAGAAGGGAATCTTCCTTCACTGTACTTTCAAATATTTCGTTACCAAGCCATTTAATTTGATATTTAATATCCGGTCCGTCCTCTCCTCGGTCCCATGATTTACCCTCTTGATTGCTGGGATAAAGTTCGATTTCAGATGCGTAGAGATAGTAAGACTTACCTTGAATGAGCCTATCTCCGTTATTGGCAGGAATACCCTGCCCAATGCCTCTATTGCGATCAGCATCACCTGAAGTAAACGCCCAGTAAGCACCAGCTGCCAAGAAGATTACCGAAGCCGGTATCAAGGCTGTTAGCCAAGGCTTTTTAGGTGCATCAAAATCCGATAAGTCCGACATATAATCGCACCAAACTGTTTCACCCAGTGAAGTGCAACCTAAAAGATGAATAGGTCGGAATTGAGTTAAGTATCTTTATCCTGATTTAAAAATGTTTCCTTTATAAGATTCAATTCCCTCCTGTAGAGAAATTCAAAATCAGTATTTTGCGTTTTTGGGAGAATATCCATGGGAGATACTTGGATGAATTCATTTTTAATATCAGCAAGTGATAATAGGGCATGGTAAGCAGGGAAATTACCTGTCCATTCTATTTTATCCTGAAGTCTGAAGGATTGGTTTAGGTTTTCACCTAAAGCGTTGAGTGACTTCTCAAACTCATCTTTCGTTTCTTTGATTTCATATAAAACGAGCATCTTCTTTTCGAATTTCTCACGTTCCCCGGGAATGAGAAGTTTAAATTTCGAAGGAGAGGGTAGCAGAAACCAAAGAAGCATTATGCAAGTACAACCGAATACATAAATCCATTTTGGCTGAAAATATTTTTTTCGTTCCTTTGGTTGGAAGCTTCGAATAGAGGATGTTTGCGAATTGAGTCGGTCATCAAATTCACTATTTTGTATGTCCTTCAATCTTTCTTTTTGTGCTTCCCTTCTCAGGGTATTAATTAAATTTTGATCCGTTGAATCTACGGCCTGATTTCGAAGAATTTTAAGTATTTTTTTCATAGTGAAATTCCTCGGACGGCAGCTATTTTTTGAAGTTTTCGGCGAGCCCTGAAAAGAATAACCTTAATTCCCGTTTCGGTTTTACTCATAATTATTGCTATTTCCCGAATAGATATTTCTTCGGCATAATGTAATCGCATAGCTTGATAAGATGATTCGTTTAACACTTCTGAGGCTAGTTGCCATAGTGGTTGCAGTAATCTGTTTTCTACCGATTCCTCATGATTGGGTAGATTATGACCCTGGATAGAATCTTCTTTTCTTCTACTTTTTCTTTTCTTCTCATTTAGGGCAACCCGACGGGCGATGGTAAAAAGCCAGGGAGCGAAAGATTTTTGAGGATTATAAAGATGAATCTTATGAAAAGCCCGTAGCAACGACTCCTGAGTGGCATCATTCGCTTCAGCATGGTCTAGGAAACTCATAAGTAACCTTTGAATCCTTGACCAATATCTCCGAGATAACTCATCGAAGGCTGTCAATTCACCATCCTGAGTTAACCGAGCGAGCTCCTCGTCACTCCTCTGAGAAAGTGAGTGCAAATTAAATTTATTTTCAGCTTTGAAATTAAGAAAAAGGGCATGTTTATTTTGAAACTTCTTTGGCTTTCTTTTTCTTTTTTATTTCTTCGTTCACTTTAGTTTCAAAAAACGAGTGGGACAGAAGTACAGTCATACCCACCGACTTTTTATCTCTTAACACAGAGAACTTCACATGCTTCATGACTTCATCTAACTCCGGGTTCACTCCATCGGTTAATGCCAAGAGGCTGGGCCAACTACGAAAGATATTTTCCAAATGCTCTGCGTCCTCATCATTGGCGGACTGAAAGTAAACCTTTATGCGTATATGATCGGTTGTTTCGTCCAGAAAGAACGCCATGTTTCTGAACTTCTTGAATAAAATTTCACCAACCATCACTGAATTTAGTGATTTACTTATACTTTCAGCCAACTGTTTGGGAGTTGTTTCTTGGTCTGCCTTTATTTTAAAGTTTCCGGACAAAATTTTGTTTTGTAGCCTGTTGACTCTTAGCATATTCGCCGCGAAATAAATAATCGGTGCATTTTCTTTATTGATTGAATGAACAAATGAATGAAGAGGGGGTGGCTTCTTTTTAGCATTTTTAGGGATCAACGCTTCCTTAAGAAGTTCTTTGTTTGAAGCAACTGCTATACTGTCCCCGGACAGAATTCCCCATGCACCCTTTTTAAAAGTGTAAGTTTTCTTATTACCTATATCCCCAATTTCCACATCATCATTCAGGGAGGCAAATCCTTCAAGTTGTTTGCTGTTGATTCCCCCTCTAATCAAAGCAGTACCCATATTTTTTTCTCCTGACCCAAAGGCAGAAATTTCCCTGATTTTTAACAAGTCCACTCCGAACGCATTCTTAAGCCCCTGCATTTTCTGATTAATATTTGGGTCTTCATTCATTTTACCAGTTATGAATTTACCCATCCTTGATTGATTGAATGCTTCCATATCAAATGAAATCAACCAATTAGCACTCTCAGGAAAGTTTTTTTCTTTAGCCGGTAGGCATGCTGCTGAAAGTGAAAGGAGTAACAGAGTAGGCAGGTTTTTTTTCATCATAATGTTTTGAATATTAGTGTTTACAATATTCAATACACCTCAGCGATCGCCAAGGTTACAAAAAATAAAAAAAATTATTTGAGCGGATGCTCTTTAAGCAGAGCATCTGGAGAATAAAGTCCCACAAAGCTTTTAACTTCGCTACGTATTTTTGAAACTTGGGCAGG
>NZEN01000078.1 GCA_002689665.1 Opitutia bacterium
AGTTGGTAGAGCACCTGACTGTAGTTGTAAAAAAACACGTCTCAGCAGACATCAGGGTGTCCCCGGTTCAAGTCCGGGAGCGGGGACCAAGGTTGCCATACTAAACTTCGGTTCAAGTTCGGGAGCGGGGACCCATCTTATGCATGCTTAGGGTTGTCGATTTCTCAAGTTTATTTCTAAGTTCGGAAGCGGTTAACTTTGAAATAAAGTTGCTCCATCAGAATGCTGTAACGGGTGATGTAAACAGCCACAAATTTGTGATTGACAGAATAAAATTAATCCACATAGTAACAAAGTAGTTAATATTCGAGGCTAAATCATGACAATTCCAAAGAGTTTTGACAACTATGCTTTAGATAAAATCCGTCCTTACCCGGTCTTTTTCAAATCTTTTTGGATTGGAGAAATTCTCGGCCTAATAATGCTCGTCTCATTCACTTGGGCATTCGGTGGATTGCCCAATGCTGTGATAAACTCTACGGAATTCTTTAGTTCATTTGGTAATATTAGACAAGTCCTTATTGACAACGTTTCTCATATAATTTACACTTTGTATAACGCACTTTGTCTGCTATTACTTAGCTCTAACCTGAAATTTAAAGAATCTGAGATGAACTCAAAATTAGCAAGATATAATCTAAACAAGGTCAATACACCAAGAGCAAACAAATTCCACTATTTTCTATGTTTTTCCTTGATTTTTATGTATTTGGTAATTATGATAATGCCAAATGAAGGATTTGATTTGTTTTCATTAATTTCTTTTGTCTGCAATTTAGCGATTGTGATTTTACTTCTACAACATATGTCTAACACAAACAGCATATATGAAATAACTAATATTTTTGTTTTATATCAATGGCTATTTCTAATTCTAATATTGATTACTGTTTTCGTTCTAGTTTTAGAAAACGTTCTCTTTTTCTTTATATTCATATATACTCTTTATTTTGGCCTTTGGGTAGTCTTAACACGCGATACTATTAGTGGAATGTATAATTTATTTTTCTTGAAGGAAGACATAAGAACTCAAAACCAACTGAATAAAAGTTCCCAACAGTTGGTCTATGCAGATGCTAAACTTGCAGGATATATGCTGTTTGAACCCGACTGGAAAGAAAAATTCGACCTTTCACCTCAAGATGTATTTCTGTCCCTTGACAGATTAGAAGACTTCTTTACAAATCGGGAGCATAGCACGGGTAAGTGGTTTAGCGCGATGATTGAGAAGCCTATTGATGGTAAATTGACCTCCTCTGAACTTGTTAAAAATTTAATCTATAATACTAGATTGAGGCACATTGGTGAAGGAATTCTTACCATTATTACAGCTTTATTTCCACCAATTTTTGTTTACAGATTTTTTGCAAATGCGATTAAAAATAACAACTTTTACTCTCCACCAGGCAAAGAAAATATTAACCAATGCAATCAGTTAATTGAAATAAGTAAAAGATACTTTAATTATGAAACCGATAAATATGGGCGTTTACTATCAGTAGGATCGAAATATTCTCAACGTGAAGTATTGAAAAATGATGGTCTTGAAAAATTCGGTTTCCGAAAAGCGACTCGTGAAAACTGGTTAACCGATTATTGCACTTTGAGGGCGGCAAATAACAGAATATCTTCTCTTGAAACTTCCTCAACTTGGTATCAGAAGGATGGTCTTGTTGAAACACTCATTAAACGTGCGAATTTTGAAGATGAGTATACTAAATGGATTGCTTGGAAACGTATCGACTGGCTGCATGATGATTTTACTTCATTAGATTCTCAAATTTCGATTGGAAAAACTAACGATAATTTTCCACAGTTTTCGAGTAGTTCAATAGTTTCTAATATAGACCCATCATTACAAAATTGGTTGGAAAACACTTACATAAAGCGGGATTGCGACATTACATCTCAATTTCTATCTGGGATGAAAAAGGCGGAGTTGCATGCACATATAGGTGGAATTTTAGACATTGAATCACAAATAAACGTTGGTCAAGCAATATGGGATGACCTTGAAGATTTTGAGAAGCAAGAAGCAAATAAATCAGTAGAATCATTGATTGTTCTCGCAGAGGAAGCAACGGAAGAAGCCACGCCATGGCCATCTGATTGGTCTGAAATCGTTCGTGGTGATGATAATAATGCTAGGAAAAGAGGCGCAAGAGCCGCCGCATTATTGACAAATTTTTCTTCTGACCCAAAGAGGTTGGAATGGTGTTTGTTTCCCTCCTACAGAGATAGATGGAGCAAGCGGTTGCAGATGACGGGGGATTATTTTGGCGGCGTCGAAGGTTATGCAGGCTATGCTGTCCCTGGAGACCTTATGGGTTCCGCAACCCTGTCTTTTATTGGCAAAACTGATGCAGTTATTCGTAGATACGCTGAGGGGATAACTATTTTTGCAAAAAGCAATAATTTATCATATCTTGAAGTCAGATTGAGTCCGACAAAGTACCGCAATGAAATCAATGACCAAATCAAATTTATTCAAGCACTAGGACGCTCAATAAACGCTTCAATGGATAAATTAGGATTTGAATATAATTGGAGATTTGTTATTTCTGCAGACCGTAGCAAGTTTGAAGTCGAAGAAATTGCAGACGAATTCATGAGTAATTTTGAAGAATTATTAAGGAGACTGAAAAGTGACTCCTCAACAAAAACATGGATTGCTGGATATGATGTAGCTGGGAAGGAGAAGACGGATGATATTTCCGGTGATTTACTCAAGAGACTGAACTCTTTGAATCTAGAATTGAGACTAAAGTCTACTTTCCATGCAGGCGAGCAAGCTGATTTCAATAACCTTCGTAGCGCATATCAAATCCATACAAAGCGAGTTGGCCATGCGTTAAAATTAATTGACGATGAACCATTAATGAATGAGTTCATTAATTCTGGAATTTGTATTGAAATGTGCCCTACCTCAAACATAGAAGTGCATGGATATATGGTAGAGCCTAATCCTTATTACTCACAGAAAGGGGTTTTAGCGAAATATCCACTTAGAGAATATTTAGATTCAGGGGTAAAAGTGGCAATTTGTACCGATAATCCATTTATCAGTAGGACGAACTTAAACAATGAAATCATTACAGCAAGTGATTTATGTCTTGCGCAACCGTTGTCGTTCTATGAAACAATAAAATTGATATTCAATTCATTTGATAATGCATTCATTGATGATTATGACAAAGAAATCTTAATTTCCGAGGCAGGTAATCAAATACTTAATCACATAGTTTCAGTCTACCAAGATAGAATTAATCTTTAGTAGCGACAAAAATTCTTAATTTTGTTAACCGATAAGGGCTAACTTTAGAAAGCAATTACAACAAGTCAATTTCATGACGGCCTTGATGCGTGTTGGCCAGATTGAACATAATAGTTTGATATATGGTCCTTACAGCAGAACTGTGGTATGGACAAAAGGATGCGATTTAGCATGCAAGGGATGTTGGAACAAAGACTTGTGGCCATCTGTTGGCGGCGAGATTATCGAAGTAAAATCGATAGTTGACAAAGCAATAGATTCAGGAGATGAAGGTATAACCATTCTTGGAGGTGAACCTCTTCAGCAAGCATCGAGTACGCTTGCCTTGATAATGAATGCACAACAAAGAGGTTTGGGGGTATTTCTATACACTGGCTATGAATTGAAAGAGTTAGATGGTGATGGACTTCGTTGTTATCAGTCTTCAGATATTGTAGTCGCTGGTAGATATGTTGAAGATCAAAGAGACACAAATCTTAGATGGCGAGGCTCTACAAACCAAATAGTGGAATTTAAGACAGACCGTTACAAAGAATTTGAGTTCTCAGAGGGGAATGAAATACAAATTACAATTGATGAGGACGGTAGTTTAACTATACTTGGATATCCCGATGAGGCATTACTTCAAGAACTGCTTGATAGAGAACTCAGCGCTGACGCAAAAGGGCGTATTGGACCTTCTTCCCAACCTTTTTCCGAGTAACTATAAACCCTTTTTGTTTTGCTAAATTATTGATTTCTTTATCGCGCTCTCTTCTCAATTTTTCAGTAGACGCCCTAAGCGAGGCTTCTCGGGCACTTTCGACACGATTTTTCAAAGCAATTTGAACTCGTGACATACTGCTTCTTTTACTGTCAATGCCCTTTTTTAGATTTGCTCGGCGGTTTTTACCGACTCGTTCATATGCAGTAGATAATGAATCTACCCACCGAAGGTCTTCCGATGCTGTATAATCTTGGACCCAATGCCGATACCTGTAACGGCCGTGGTGTTTTTCTAGAGTCCTTAATCCATCTTTGGTTTGGACATTAA
The DNA here is from genome assembly GCA_002689665.1 of Opitutia bacterium. Classification (GTDB taxonomy): domain Bacteria; phylum Verrucomicrobiota; class Verrucomicrobiia; order Opitutales; family Seribacteraceae; genus Seribacter. Next base: position 4,308 of record NZEN01000078.1, read on the forward strand.
TCTTAGAAAGACCCTCAGTTGCTGTTAACTTATGACGGTAATTCTTTTCTTCTTCACTATATTGATCTATAAGCGATGTTATCCGTTTAAGTTGCTCAGCGGCTAAATTTCCTACATCTTCCATTTGATTACCATAATTGACAAGAGCCTCGTCCTCTGCATCTAACATTTCAACGGCTAAGTCAATCGATCTTGTATCCAAGCCTTTCATTTCCTCCTCTAGTTGCTGTGAAATATTTTGTAAACGCTGTTCAGAGGACTGTAACTCAACAATTTCAGCTGGCATATTTTGAATTGTAATTCCTTGTTCTTGTAGTGTATTAATGGCTTGCACTAAATCAACGATACATGAAAAAGGAGTTTTTTGTTCAATCCAACGCCCGCTCAACTAATCACCTCGCTTCAAGCGTTGCTTTTTATTTTGTTTATTTCTGCTAACCTTTTTACCTACGCCTTCGTATCTAGGCTTTTCTTTTGTAGCAGGAATGTGCTCTATTTCGTCCACATCTGCAAGTTCTTTGAGCAAATCTCGAATTTCATCCATACTTTCTTGTTCTTTTCCAATCTCACACTCATCTTTAATGGTTAACTTACCATTCTCGTCAATCTCAATCAATATATCATAACGCATGAAACCGCCCTCACTCACCAAATGGATTTTCTTCTTCAGGGATATCCTCTATACTCGAAACGATGTCCTCACCATCAGCTGGTTGTGCGCGGTTATGCGCAAATTTACGTAAAGCAGCGATATCCTCTTTCATGGTTATTGCGAGAGGATAAGTCCGCTTAGATACGGTAAGTAAATCGTCTGTTGTCAGAGGACGAGCACCGTCTTTGAAAGCTAAGAATAAAGAATCCTTTACCAGTTGTTCAAGTTCTGCACCTGAAAAAAGGCTTGTCATTTCAGCAACAGCATTCAGATTTATTGTTGAAACATCTGTTCCGGAGTCTGCACCAATAGACTCAATTTTCTTCAATAGGATTTCTTCGCGAATTTCAGCGGTTGGGAGGTCGACAAAGAAGATTTCATCGAATCTCCCCTTTCTGATTGCTTCTGCAGGTAGGTTTTGCACACGGTTTGAGGTAGCGACAACAAACACTGGACTAGTCTTCTCCTGCATCCAAGTCAATAGTATGCCAAATGTTCGCGCGGTAACTCCACTGTCAGTTGAACCATCTCCTCCAGCTCCAGCCATTCCCTTTTCAATCTCATCAATCCAAAGTATGCAGGGCGCTACTGCCTCAGCAACATCTAATGCTTTCCTCATTTGTGATTCAGTTTGGCCTACAAATGAGCCGAATACTTTGGAAAGGTCAAAACGAACCAATGGGTATCCCCACATAGAAGCAATTGCCTTGGCTGTGAGGCTTTTTCCACACCCAGGTACGCCTAATAGCATCAATCCTTTTGGTGCCTCAATACCAAATTCACGTGCAGCAGGAGTAAGCGCCTCTCTTCTATCTTCGAGCCACATTTTTAGGTTCTTTAGTCCGCCAACATCTTCAATATTGACATTGGGTTCAAAATAATCTAATAATCCACCAGAATTCTGCAATAATGAACGCTTTTGACGAATAATCATTGGGATAGCATCCTTGTCTAACTTCTTGCTATTGTTTAGTCCAGCAAGTGCAAATGCTGTTTGCGCCTCCATTACAGTTAAACCGCGCGCAGCTTCAACAACTCTGTTACGTTCATCCGCTGAAGATGGTTCAAATTCTTGCTGACGCACAACTCTATCATAAATAAGGCCAAGTTCCTTGACTTCTGGTAAGTCTAGTTTTATAGACACAACTTCTTTTTCAAGATCTCCGAAAGCCATCTGTGTTGCTCCACTAATTATGATGGTTTTTCGCCGTGAGGGCTTCATTCTAGCTAGTTCTCGCCAATAGCCAACATAAGCCCACGAGGCTGTATGGGGTTGAGTTCCGGCGTCGAGGTGGTTTCCAGGGGCTAACTCCTCCCCTTGGAAGTTATGATGGAAATCTTCAATGTGAAGCAATACATCTCCTTCTAATTCATCTCTAACCCATCGAACAATATTATCAATACTCCAATCATGCTGATCTGCTATCATCGGGTGGTCATGAGTGAAACGTTTTTTTTCGTGGTCGAATAACCGAAGCCCTTTTTCAGCAGTTGCTTTAAGATATGTTATTTCCTCTTTTCTGGTTATAGCACAGAGCAACCCTTCAACACGCTCCCATTCGTATGATTCAACTATTACTATCGGCACATGTGCTTTTAGTGCCGCAGATATCTCGTTCCTAAATTCAGATACGCCTACCATGAACTTCACTTCAACCGAGATTATTTATATCTGTTGCTCCTACACCAAATCCAATGACTCGGTATCATATTCGTGGGGACGAAAAACGTTGGAAATCCTACAACGAAGCATATGATAAGGTCACTGAAATAAGTAAGAAAGGAAGCGATTTAAGGGGCCAATTGAATAGTATCGAACTGGCCTTGGAACAAGGGCAGTCTGATTATAACCAAGCCGACAAAGAAGTTATTCAAATTGAGAAACAACTGGCGGCAGCAAAAGCAAAGAGGCAAAAAATCGAACAAGACAATTCAGACAATAGGGGCTTGAAAGAGAAAATTGCCGCAGAAACCTCAGAAATCACGGTGCAATTTAATGAAGCTAAACGCCATCGAAATCAAACTAAAGAGGCCTATCTAGAATCAATACCTGAAAATAAAAGGGGAGAAATTTATCCTCTTGAAATCGGTGGAATATCGAATAAATCGTTAGACATCTATACCTTAGGGGATGTGCATGGATGGGCTCCAGGTCTTGCGAATTACTTACACAAGCATCAACTTGCTGATATAACATTAAACGACATTCCATTCTCACATGGGGCCAATAAGATATTTCCCGATGTAGAAGAATTAGCGGTCAAAGGGAGGCCTATGGAAGGGCAATGGATTGACGGCAATCCTTTCACTCCGTTTCATCCAAATAACAGGGAAGACACATATCGAGGCGCTTTTGGTTCGCTACAAGTACTTCCAACATCTAACTTGAAAAGTAGCTTTTTCCTTCAAGTAGGTGATTTAAACGATCGCGGAGATTATTCCGAGTTGAATTTCGAAATTATGCGCCAGCTCTGTCTAACCAGTGGAGGGCGTGCGTTTGCACTACTAGGAAATCATGAAGAGATGCTCTTGACTGGTAATTACAAAAACTGGTTAAATAATGAGGAACAAAGTGGCTTCTACGATTCAAAAAGCAACCCGGGTTCGGTTAGATTAAGACATGAATTCTTGAGCATAAAGGAAGATAATGTTGAAAATTACCGACAAAGCCTGTTTTTTTCCTATTGTGCACATTTTGCCCACCTTTTGCTAACACAAGAATTTGTGATTAGGAAACTACTGGACGATGCTTCCAGAGTAAGATATGCTGCACTTACAGATAAGGCATTAAAATTAAGCGGTATCGACTCAAAAAAACTAGAAGAAATCGCAACATCCTCATCATGGAATACACTTGAATTCAGTCAAAAGTGGCTCCAAAAAGTATGGAAGTCAGAAGAAGAAATGCAAATTCCGGGGGCAATCACAATTTTCTCTATTGGGCATTTGTTAGGCTTACATGCTTCAGTAAATTCAACTAAACAATTCATGGACTCGGAACGCTGTAAAAATTTCATTAAACCTTACTCAACTAAATCCGGAGCAAAAATCCGCTTACATCTATACACATACTCGCCCAAAGGCAAATCACCCGACGCAGACCTATTGTGGGCGAGAGATAACAAAGCTTGGACCTCAAATAAACCCACTGAAAAGATGTTAGATGCCGTTAAGGCAATCCACAAACATTTACCTCACATTACTTCCCTAGTACAAGGTCATGAACCGCTTTCAGGTAAAGACATGCAAGTTAAGACTCATAAGGTCACAACTCCTTTCGGTAATGTTGAAATTACAAATCTTGATGTTGGAATGACTCCGGTATATCTACCTTCAAGATTGGAAAATAAATATAATCACAATCGAGTCCCTGATGGCCTCAAAATTGAAACATTCGGGGCCGACCCCGCCCGCCTAGACAAAGAATACAAAACCAGCCAAACACTATCTCTTCCGGTAAAATTCAAATCTAGAAGCGAGCCTTACAAAATCGAAATTTATCTTACGAAAACAAAAAAATTCATTGCTCAGGTTGTGGAACATAAAAGTGGGAATTTATTGTTTAGGGCCCTGCAGCGCAACATTGTTATCCAGATACATCAAGAAAGCAATTCTAACCTAGGATCTGAAGTGATATTTAGTAAAGACAAGCCCGCTAGTGCAAGAATATACAATGTTACGAAAGGACTTTTTGGGTCGACAAAATATATTCCTCTTGGGGATTTAAGTTATCTTGGGGCTGAACTAATAACCTCAGAAACTGATCCGGTACTAATTAAAGCAAAACGGGAAGAAGAAGAGGCTCGAAGAAAAGCTGAAGAAGAGGCTCGAAGGAAAGCGGAAGAAGAGGCTCGAAGAAAAGCTGAAGAAGAGGCTAGGAAAGCAGAAGAAGAGGCTAGGAAAGCGGAAGAAGAGGCTAAAAGAAAAGCTGAAGAAGAGGCCATGAAAGAAGAAGATTCCGAAAATAGCGATCTAAATCCTGAACCCAAAACTAAACATATCGACTCAATTACAACTAACGAAAGTAAAATATTGTTAAATGATGACACCAAACTAAACAATGAAAGTAAAACCAAACCATCTAATGATAAAAATCAAAATACTAACAAAGGAGAAAGAATACCTACAACAATAGATTTATTTTTCGAAACAGACACTAAAAAGGAACATAAACTCATATCACAGTTTTTTAATAAGTCAAATTGGGGTTCAGTAAGAATTTATTTTAAATCAAGACCGATTAGGAATGTAAAATATCCTCCGAATGTTATATTTCAAAAGGAGGTACAACAATGGGAAGAACTTTTGTTGGATGATTCAAAAAAGATGATTATACATGCAACAAAAAACACTAGCCCTTTGAAGAGTAATGACTTACGAAAAGTATTCAAGTGTGAAGGAGCATGGCGAGAGAAATTAATATCAGATCTTTTCACCGAAATAAACCAATTCATTAGAGAAAAGGAGGGTAAGTTATGAGTTTACGCCATAACTGGACGGCACGTGAGGGACTGAGCTTCTCTTTTTCTGAACCAATTAATGATGTATCATGGAGTACTAATTTGACAACTATCAAGCAAC
>NZEN01000087.1 GCA_002689665.1 Opitutia bacterium
AAAAGCGAAGGGAGATACAAGTGTGACCAGAGAAAGTAGGATTCTCAATGAGTTACCTTTGGGGAATCAGAGTCTTCCTGAAAAATTTGACAGGGATAAGGTGAAGCCAGAAGAGAGTGAAATTCAAAAGGAAAAAACCGGTAAGAATCTAGCTGGAAGTAGAGAAGGCAAAATCGACATTTCAAATAAAATTGAAGGTGTGCAGATCGAGGATTTGTCAGAAAAAGAAAGTCATGGAGACAATCCCACGGTTTCTCCGACTAGTAATAATGTCATTGATTTGAGAGTTTCTTCTCCTAGTGCCAGGGAAGACTCCGGGGAGAAGATTCCTTCAGTTTCTCTATATCCGGTCTCGCCTTCTAAAGGGGAACCCAATCCTGCTACAAACTCATCTAGCTTAAGTTACAAGGAACTAAACCCGCCGGCCGATGAGTCTCATTCTTCTGTAAGTAAATCGACTTTAGTCTTAGGGGAAGTGGTGGGTTCTGAAAGGGGAATGAACTTAAATGAATTACAAAAAGTTTTCAGCACTGACCAATCGGTAGATGAGGGGCGAAGTTCTGAACCATATAGTTCCTTAGCAGTAGGGTTTTCTGATTTGCCCACTGCTAAAAAAAGAGGGAATCAAACACCCAATTCACAGACAGTAGGGTTTGGAGAAAAGAGTCCTTTGATTTCAAGTGCGAGTGAAACCGATACTTCCAGGTCGGACGGATCATCTGAAGGAAGGAGAAATGATTATGGTAACCTGCGTGATTATTTCTCCACTGGAGACAGAGATGCTACTCAAAGAATCAAACCAAAGTCTCGAGATTACAAGAGATTGAAAGAATGGGCCGATGTAGAAGCTGATGGAAACAAAAGCAAATTTTTGAAAGAAACTGAATCAAAGAAATTTAACCGGGCAATTGAGTGGATTAGAAGAAAAGGTCGAACTGAGGAAGTTGAATAGGCTTTGAGAATGAATGTACATTGGACCTATGTCTGGATGGTCATCATTTTATTCTTGGTGCTCATTATCGGACAGTTCTCTTCCTGTATTATGGATGTGAGTCCGTTTTGGGATGCTATGTCTGATAAAGCTAGCAATCCTTAATCAAAATCATACACCACCCGCAGGTAATATTTTATATCCATTTCTTCTTTTCCTGGAACAGGAGTCGAATTATAGGTGCCAGCCAAGCCAGAACGAATTTTCCAGTCCTGTTTTTCGTCTATTGCGATGACGAGAGCAGTGTCTTTACTAAAAAGATAATCAGAAAAGTCATCAATATTTGGAACAAACGATAGGTCACTTTCAAATCCCAGAAAATTCTTTATCTTTTGTGAATGTTCGAGTCCGAAATCCAAAGCGGGTTCGCTAAGGTTTTCCACAGCATCAGATCCCAGTTCTTCAAACCTGAATGCAGCACCCGCCCGCACCGAAGTTTTGTAGTTTGTAGCTTCGATCCATGAGTATTTTAGACCCAAAGCGGCTGTTGCCCGAAGATCGACTTCTTCCAAACGATCGTTTTCCAAATCGGTTTTAGCGTACCATGAAAGTTCCTCAAAAAAACGGGAATCATAATCCACACCAAGCTTAGTTTCATCGACAATCGTTACATCTTTCTTGGTTGAATTAAGATAGGAGAGATAAAAGTCGTATTCACGCATGCGATTTCCAAGACTGCTATCAAGACGAATGCCCAACCCAAAACTATCCGTGTTACCAGACGCGCCTGTTAGGTCAAAGCCGATGGCATGCTTCCATTTCATCTGCATAGCTAAGGCATTTTTTTGAGCTTCGAGGATTAGAGGATCCGTCGAATCTGCGTCCCATAGATGTTTGATTTCAGCAAAAGAAAACGACTGATCGCTATCCCGAATGGTTAGCGAATCATCTTCTGCTCGGTCAATAATACCGTCAAAAGTTCGGTTGTCAGTAAGTCGAAGGGAAATTTCTTTATCGCTATTGATTGATGATATCTTGGTGTATGGAACTTTAATTTTGCCTGCGAAGGAGGTTTGGATAGTCAAGTTCCCATCAACCATGCCAATGATTTTCCCTTGAATAATAGATCCATCCAGAACTTCAACCGAGTCTGCCCAGGTGAGCCAAGGAAAGAAAATAAAAGTGAATAGTAACTTTCTCATGCGAACGAATAAATTTTCAGCCTGGGGGCCAGGTAAGTTTTCTTCCGCCCAGCAAATGAACATGAAGATGCGGTACGGTTTCTCCACCATCAGAGCCGTTGTTGATGACGATCCGGAATCCTTGGTCTAGGTTTTGCTCTTGTGCAATTTTTTTTGCGGTAAGTAATAGATGTCCCAATATCTGCTCATCTTCATCATCTACTTCGCCGACTCGTGCGATTAATTTTTTTGGAATAATCAGGGCATGAAAGGGGGCTTGAGGTTCAATATCCTTAATAGAAATACAGGTGTCATCCTCGAAAATAATCTCTGCAGGGATTTCACGACTGATAATTTTTTGGAAAATGGTGGCCATAAGGTTTGTTATTTTATTTGGCGGACCAGATACGCAAGGAGGAAAGAAAGAAATCTTCAAGTGCCGAATCCTCTTTCAGGTTTACTTCGAGCAATCCGGTCATCTTTTCCAGTTTACTGATCACCCGGGCAAGTTTTTGACCATTTCGATCAAGATTTGCGGCAGTCCCTTCATTTTGGGTAATAAAAGTCCGGGTGTTATCCGATATTTCTTTGAGCATGTGTGAACGGACCCCACGTCGTAGTCCGCTCTCATAAGCATCTTTTTCTTTGTCTTCCAATTCTTTGGTCAGGTTGGATAGAGCCTCCTTGGTTATTTCATCTGCCGTGCTTTTTATAAGTGCAGTTAAACTTTCAACTAACCCGTAAGCCATAAACACAGGGCTTACCCGGTCCTGTTTTAATTTTTGACGGTTAAGAAGAAGCTCGATCCAGTTGGTATAATTTTCCAGCCAGTTTACTAATTCCTGGTTTTCTTTTACAGAGGAAGATTCTTCTAATCTTACAAGAAGAGTCCGGCTTCTGATTGTGGGTAACATTGAATAGGGGCGTGTGGTAAGGAGAAATAGAAAAGTGCCCGAGGGAGGTTCCTCCAATGTTTTGAGAAAGGCATTGGCCGCTTCCTTACGCATACGGTCGGCCTCATGAATGATTGCTACCTTCTTATTTCCTTGATGGCCCGAACGGTAAAGGTCGGTCATCAATGCCCTTGTCTTTTCCACGGTTATGATACGAGCTTTACCGGTTGGTCTTAGGTGAAAAAGATCAGGGTGGTCGGTCGTTTCTTTCCCGATTTTTAGAATTTCACCATAGAGTTGTCTGGCTGATTTTTCCAAAAACAAGAGATTGTCTCCACGGAACAGTAAGCCGTGGTGGAGGCTATCCGTTTGAAACCGTTGAGATAGTGATTCAAGCCGTTCTTGGGCGACAGAACTCACTTTGGTGTTTATTCCTTAGTCATCGGAAAAGAATCTGGAGTGGATCTCATTCCAAATCATGATTTCGATGTCGTCCGGCTCACCCAGTCCATCCACCACGAAAAAGCGCTCCGGTAAGCTTTTGGCCAAGTGAAGATAGCCTTCCCGGACTTTACCGTAAAATTCCACATTCTCCTGTTCCATGCGATCTGGCATGTCCGATACCCGGTGCTTAATTCTCTCGAGTCCAACTTCTGCGGGAACATCTAAAATAACGGTTAAATCAGGAACCACATCCCCCACGGCAAATGAATTAATTTGGGTGACCGGATCATCCGCGATCTGGCGGGCGACTCCCTGATAAACGGTTGTTGAATCGAGGAAACGGTCGCAAAGAACGATTTTCCCATCCTGGACAGCGGGGTAAATTATCTCCCTCACCAATTGAGCCCGGCTCGCCGCAAAAAGAAGCAGTTCGGTTTCCGGAAATATGTTTTTGGAAGAATCTGCATGCATCAATAGATGCCTGATATCTTCGCCAATGACCGTGCCGCCTGGCTCTCGGGTAACTACGACATCTCGGTGGTCAATCTCTTCCAAACGATCAGCCAATCGACGAATTTGGGTGGATTTCCCACACCCTTCGGATCCTTCAAAGGAAATTAAAATACCGGGTTCATGACTCATAATTAAGATAGATTGTCTTGTTGTTTAAGAAGTTCGATTACTTGATTGGTGGTGGGGCTTTGTGCCGTTCTCACATAATGACCGGAGGTGCAAGTGGCCAACGCGAGACTGGTGAGTGGTGAAAATCCACTTAAGCGGGATGCACAGAAACCTGCGTTGAAATGGTCTCCTGCACCCGTCGTGATTTTTGGGTTATCCGTAAACGGACCCTCTGACCACCAGGCTCCATCTTTGGTCGCACAAGCTGCAGAATCAATTGGGTGAGTGACTACGCAGGCAATTTCAAGTTTCCTTCGAATCTCGGTGGCCATTTTCTTGAGTGATTCCTCGCTCTTATCGCCGGAACTAAGTCCTAAGGTTTCGCAGACCTGCAGGGTTTCATTGTAATTAAGCCCAAGAGTGGTTTCCGCATATGACTGAAAACGGGTGATAACCTGAAGTACTTCCAGGATATCTTCCTTAGAACGTTTTGCTGGGTCTGTCAGATCAAAAAAGAATGAACGATTATCGCGGGGAGGGAGATTGGATAAGACATTATCAGCTAACTGTTGCAAAATGGAGGTCATCTTGGGAATCATGGTCCAGTTTACGATGGAGACCAAGTCGCATTTTGAAAGCAAATCAAGGAAGGGTCCTTCACCGGCGGCCTGGATGATTTGATTGTAGTCGATTTCCTCGAGACTTACCATATTGCCAAGCATGATTTTTCCGTCCTTAAATTCCAGTGCGGTCGTAATGCCAGGCTCGGTCAGGGAAATAGCATCGGTTTTTTCGGCAAATTCTTCAAAGACTGGGTGAATCGCTGGGTTACCCAATGCACCGACATACCTGACTCCCAGTCCCAATGATAGAAGGGCATTGGCCATAATCGGACCATTTCCTCCCAACTTTTCGAAGCGTGGAAAAAGTTCAAGGTTGGCACTTTTTCCAGCTGCCGCAGAAATTCTTGAGCCCAAATCAGCAATGGTTTCGATGGCATCAAATTGCTCACCCATCCCGTGTCTTTTGTCAACAGGGGTTACGATCTTGTCCACAAAACCGTCCAAACCGACCATACTGAGTTTACCGGATGTGTGAAAGGTATTGTCTTGTATTTCTTGTAAAACTTTTTCTGAAACTCGCATTCCTAGGATGCCTAGAATCCTTTTGGGTGTGGGGCAATTCAATTCGATTTGAAGGTCCTAAAATTTGGGAATGAATTTGATTGATTTTCGCTACGGAAAACATGATGGTTACTCAAAAGTGGTAATCTTTGGGAAAGGATAAAAAATGGGAAATTTTGGTATTGATGCCTTGGCGGCTATAAAAATATTTGAATATTTTGCGGATTCTAACTTCGCAGGGAAAATGGTCATCTTCGTGCTCGTTCTGCTAAACTGCACGGCGATCGCCTTGATGTGGTCGAAGTTTCAGGAGATCAAGCGGGCTCTTCGGAATAATGCCCGGGATGAAAAAAGGATAAATAATCTTAATTCCATTTTTGACTATGATAACGCTCTCTTTCCTGGGGAGGGAAGTCCTTATCTGAGGATTTGTTCCCGTGCCATGGATGCGGCTCATCGGGGCAAGCAGCAGGGGAAGGTACGAATGAATTATGTAGAGAACGCTATACGACGTTCATTGGCGGAAGTCGGAGATGGTTACGAAGCGAAGATGTACTGGTTGGCAACGATTGTGTCCGGTGCTCCTTTCCTCGGACTTCTTGGTACGGTTTGGGGAGTAATGGATGCCTTTGGGACAATGGATGCGGGAGGTGCGACTATCGAGCACCTGGCACCAGGCGTATCGGGAGCGTTGTTAACCACAGTGGCAGCTCTCTGTGTGGCAATCCCCATCGTTTTTGTCTACAATGGACTTTTAGGGATGACCCGGGGGGCAATGACTAAACTTGAGAATTTTGCCAGCAATTTAGCTGACCGTATTGAATTGGAAATGGATTCGTAATTTCGAAGGAGATGGCTAGGGATTTTAAAAGACAAAACAAACTGGCAGTCATTTCTGATTTGAATGTAACGCCTTTGATTGATTTGGCGTTCTCTTTGTTAATTATTTTTATGATTACGACTCCGGTGATCGAACAATACAACCGGATTGATCTGCCTTCGCAGCAAACTTCGCAAGCCCAGCAACCGCCAAAATTGGACGATCAATTTATTACCATCGAAGCCAACGGTCAGTTCCGTTGGGGGAAAGATGCGGTTACACAAGGTGACCTGGAAGCAAAACTGGATGAGGTTGCGGGAACGGAAGGGGATCAGCCTACCATCCACATCCGGGGAGACCGCACTTTGCCATACCAAAAAATTATGGATGTGGTAAACATGCTTAAAGCAAGAAATCTTTCCAAACTCAGCCTGGATACTAAAGCGGGCTGATTTTCTATCAGGTTTGATTATGCAAAAGGTTTGAGTCACTGGGCTCGTAAACCTATAAATAATAAATAATGGACAACCGAGAGAAAGCACTCGTTGCATTGAAGAATAAGCTGCATTCTTCCGTACATACTAAAGACGAAGAATTGTACGCGGTATCTTATGATGGGCTTAAAGTAAGTGGTTC
>NZEN01000088.1 GCA_002689665.1 Opitutia bacterium
TCACTCGAAGAAAGACTCATTCATGCAAAAAAGAAATATAACTTTAATATTGGTGTTATTTCTCCGGTCTCTCTTGCCGGCAAGCCTGCTCCTTTGGCTAAGATTAATGAGCTGGCGAAGAAGTATGATTTTTTAGTGGTTGAAGATGCATCCCATTCACCAGGTGCGTATCTCGAAAGTGACAATGGGCAAAAAACCTACAGTGCTTCCTGTGAGTGGACGGATGCCGCCACAGTAAGTTTTCATCCGGTCAAACATATCTGCTGCGGTGAAGGGGGAGTTGTGCTAACAAACTCTTCAGAACTATCGAAGAGAGCGGAAAGGTTGCGTTCTCACGGGATAACCAGGGATACTGATCAGTCTGAAAAGAGACCCTGGTACTACGAACAGGTGGAGTTGGGTTGGAATTTCAGACTTACCGACATTCAGGCTGCACTTGGAATTGAACAGGTAAAAAGGTTAGGTTCCTCGATTCAAAAAAGACATTCCATTGCCCAAAAATACGATAGTGCTTTCGCTGAGTCTGAATTTTGCGGGAAAATCGACTGCCCTCCCCTCCTTGAAGGTCATGCGTGGCATCTCTATGTAATTCGCTTTAGGCAGTCAGCGCTTCGAGATCAGGCTTATCATTTCCTGAAGGAGAGAGGAATCACAACCCAAGTTCATTACATTCCTATCTACAGACACCCGTACCATGCCGGTCATCATAAAGGAGGAAATTTCCCGGGAGCAGAAGCATACTTTTCCTCATGTCTGAGCATTCCGATGCACCCGGCCCTTACCACAACAGAGCAGGAAGAGGTTATCAAAGTGCTGGGAGACTTTCTTCGCTAGTATGGATTTTAAGAAATTTGCGAAATCAACCAATAGCATTTCGTCCCTGGATTACAAATTGCTCAAGGGAATGGAAATCGCTTTTCAAGGACATCAATTGAAGTTTTTAAAGGGAGATGATGTATCAACTCTGTTCTCGTGGAGAAGCATTGCTTCCAATTCTCTTTTACCTGACCACCCCTTGTGTGGCCAGGAAGAGGGTCCGTTTCTAACTTCGATCAAGGCGAACCTTCTGCAACCCAACCCTGATGCAGTTCACCTGCGACTAGATCATGCAGAGGGCTTAATTGGTATAGCTGGTTTTACCGAGATAAATTGGCAAAGTCTGCACGCGAAGACCTATTTCTTCTTAGACCCCCAAAAAAGTGGCGACCCAGCTCAATTCGGGAGATTTTGCAGTATTATTCTACATTTATTAATGCGCTGTGCTTTTTCTTCAATGGGATTAGGTAAGATATCAATCGAAACTCCCGATTCAGCAATCATGCTTGTCCACACCATCGAGGCATCCGGTTTCAAAAGAGAAGCCGAATTTAAAGACTATGCCCAAATAAACGGACGGAAAGTTAGTATGATTTATGCCACCTGCACCAAAGAGGACTATTTTCGGGTATTCCCCAACCCCTAGTTAATCTCGACAGATTTCTCATTCTTGCTACTTTGCTAAAAATGCCAGCCGTAGTACTAGCCATTGCTAATCAAAAGGGCGGAGTTGGAAAGACCACTACTACCGTCAATCTCGGGTCTGCCCTGAGTCGACAAGGTGTTCCAACTCTCATTATCGATATGGACCCCCAGGGTAATGCCACCAGCTCACTGGGATTAGAGAAAAAGCCCGGCAAGGGAGTTTATGAGCCACTTTTGAGTGGTGCAGATCTTTCAGGGAGAGTGTTATCAACAGGTCGGAAAAATCTTTGGATTGTGCCTTCAGAACTTGATCTGGCAGCGGCTGAACTGGAACTCAGTTCGCAGGAAAATTATCTTACCAAGCTGCGTGCATCCCTGGATCGGCTAAAGAATGAGTATGGTTTACAATGTATTTTGGTAGATTGTCCCCCTACCCTTGGACTACTGTCCATGAATTCTCTCTGTGCGGCTGATCATCTTCTTGTCACCCTGCAGTCTGAGTATCTCGCACTGGAAGGACTGGGGCAGATCGTTGGAGTTATTGATCAACTCAAGAATGCCGGAGCCAACCCGGGCCTGTCTCTTGGAGGAATCGTAATGACGATGTACGATAATCGTACTCGCTTATCTTACGAAGTCTGGCAGGAAGTATCCACCCATTATCCTGACAAGGTATTTCGTACGGCGATTCCAAGAACCATCCGTTTAAGTGAGGCTCCAAGCTTCGGGAAAACCATTTTTGAATACGATCCCAAGAGCGTGGGAGCCCAAGCCTACCTCGCATTTACGAAAGAAGTAGTGGATAGATTCCTGACTCAATCTTAGCTTGGGTCGAAAGTTCATATTCTGATAATTCAACATGGACCCAGATGCAGGCAATGAGCTTTCTGAATTTCAACAGGCTATCTTCTATGAATTCAAGGACTTGTCGCTGCTCTCTCTTGCTCTAACTCATCCATCCTTTCACGAACACGATAAAACCAAGCCTACCAACCAGCGTCTTGAATTCCTTGGTGATTCGGTACTCAGTTTGCTTCTTACTGATGAACTGTATCACAAGCTGCCTTATGCGGATGAGGGAGACTTGACGCAATACAGGGCAAGCCTGATCCGGGGCGAAAGCCTGTCACAACTTGCCAAGCACCTGAACCTGCAGAAATACATTTTGCTTAGCCCTTCTGAGAAAAGTAACCAGGGGAACCTGAGGGAATCGACCCTGGAGGACGCAATGGAGGCTTTGATAGGAGCCATATACTTGGATGGCGGAATCATTAAAACAAAAGAATTCGTCCTTCACTGGATTAATGACTTATGGGGAGGGTTGGCTGAAAACATATCTCATCATAACCCCAAGGGTCAGCTTCAGGAGTGGGTCCAGGAAAATAGACCGGGTGCGAAGATTAAATACAGAATAATCAAGGAAAGCGGACCCGATCACGCCAAACATTTTGAATCTGAGATCAGCATCGATAACAAAACCTTTGGAAAAGGTTCCGGTAAAAGTAAAAAGGAAGCAGAAACAAAAGCTGCCCGCGTGGCCATCGATATATTAACTGACTTTACTTCCAAGGAAAAGGGTTCTGCGGCGTGAAGCGTATATCCCTTCCATCGTCGGCAAAAGCAGTTTTTTATCCATCCCTTCCAGAGTCCGCTCATGCCTGCCTGGTTGCCAATGAATGGCTAGAGTCCGGCAACCTATGTCTAATACTGATAAACGAATCCATGACCAAAGCTGAGTCATGGGGTGAAGATGTTGCAGGAATTGCCGAGCAATTATCACCAGACCTTGCTGTCCGCTTTCATCTTTTTGATGAAGCCCCGGATAGTACACACCCAGATGCTTTCGACCGGATATGTGAAAGAACAAGTGTATTATCTCTTCTTGGGCAATTTACCCAATCAGGTAAAAACCGGGAAAAACTGATCATTGCAACCACACCCGAAGCCTTGCGTTCCCCCTGCCCCATGTTCGAGCATAATGGTGATTCGGAACTAAAGATTTCGGCTGGAGAGGAAATCGAATTCTCCCAACTTCCAGAGAAGCTGGCTGTAGTGCTTGGTTACTCGTCAGAGATTCTCTGCGAAGAACCAGGGCAATTTGCGGTTCGTGGGGGAATTATCGATGTTTATCCGGTCAATGCGACCACTCCTTACCGGATTGATTTTTTCGGAGATGAAGTAGAGGAAATTAAAACTTTTGATCCAACCACACAAAGATCGGACGAGCAAATCTCCTCCATTCGAATTTCGTCATCCAAGGAGGAAGGTCATAGGTTAAAGGAAGGTGCGTTCTTTGAGTATATTCATGCATCCACCACCTGGGTGTTACAAGAACCGGAACTAATGATCTCCCAGTTCCCGCTTTGCTTTCACGAGTCCGAGAAAGCAGCCCTAAGTAAGGTCACCCTGTCTGAAATTTGGTTAAACCGAAAAATAGAAAAAGATCTATTTCTTGGGCTTAGCGAAATCGATGCAGGGAGTGGAATCTTTGAATCAAGTAAAAGAAAGGAGATTGCAGTGCAGACTTCGATCAAAGCTGGTGATCATCAATCCAATGCTCTAGATTTAGGTGAGGTTTTTGAAAATGAAAAAGGTCAGCGGGTTAGCCGACTTTTTGAGTTACTGAAGATGCAGGATGAACTGGATTGCGAACTTGTAATCGCAGCAGGGGCAGAAACGGAGACTCGTCGGATTCAGGAGATCATTAGTGAGGAATCATCTCTTGCTCGACTCAATCCTACCTACATGCCCCTTGGGCTATCGGAGGGCTTTCTTTGCCTCAGGCCAGATGCAGGTAAAAACTTCAAGGGATTCCTGAAAGATAAGAAAAAAGGCCTCGCTTTGGCCACGAGCCGTGAAATCCTTGGTCGTGAGCGAAGTCGGCGCCCGATGCGCTCTCGAAAAGCTCATGTTCAACGAAAGGAAGTTGATCAGGCACTTGACTTCTCGGATCTTGTGGATGGAGATTACCTCGTACACCATCAGCATGGGATTTGCCGTTTTTGCCAGATGGGCAAGATTGAGGATGCGGATTCAACCGAAGAAGCGATCACTCTCGAGTTTGATGACGGAATTATTTTACACCTCCCCCTGCAGGAGTCTCATTTACTCTCCCGCTATGTTGGCCTTAAAAAAGCTAAGCCCAAACTGGCCAAGCTTGGAGGTAAAGCATGGGCCAAAACCAAAAGCGAAGCCGAACGGGCAGCCCTCGATCTCGCGGCTGATTTATTGAGGCTTCAGGCTACGCGCCAGGCCAATCATGGATTTGCTTACTCACCGGACGATCAATGGCAAAAGGAGTTTGAGGACGCCTTTCCCTTCACGGAAACCCCGGATCAACAAAAGGCCATCGATCAGGTCAAGGTGGATATGGAGGGCAGTGAACCGATGGACCGTCTTGTTTGCGGAGATGTTGGCTTTGGCAAGACAGAGGTGGCCTTGCGTGCCGCCTTTAAGGCCGTGATGGATGGCAAGCAGGTCGCCATGCTTGCCCCTACCACAATTCTTTGCCAACAACACCTGAATCATTTTCGCGACCGGATGTCGGATTTTCCAGTGGCCATAGAAATGATGAGCCGTTTTCGAACGGCATCGCAGCAGAAAAAGATTGCCCAGGCTGCGGCTGCTGGAAGTGTTGATATCTTAATTGGTACCCATCGGCTCCTGAGTGAGGATGTTTTATTTAAAGACCTAGGTCTGCTTATCATTGATGAGGAGCAAAGATTTGGGGTACAGCATAAGGAAGCGATTAAAAAAATCCGCTCGAGCATAGATGTTCTTACCCTCAGTGCCACCCCGATTCCCCGAACACTCTATTTTGCAATGGTTGGTGCCCGTTCCCTTAGTGCGATTGAGACAGCACCGGTCAACCGTCGTCCCATTCGTACCGAAGTCGTACAGCGCTCCGACGATTTGCTTAAGCGGGCAATCGGCTTGGAAATTCGACGCAACGGGCAGGTCTTTTATCTTCATAACCGGGTAAAAACGATTTATTCCGTAGCCAAAAAACTGGAAATTCTTTTCCCTAAGCTTCGCATTGCCGTGGGACACGGACAAATGAATGAAGATGAGCTCGAACTTGTGATGACAGAATTTGTGGCTGGTGAGTACGATATTCTTGTTTGCACCACTATTATTGAATCAGGTCTCGATATCCCTAACTGCAATACCATTATCATTGAGGGTGCCGATAAATTTGGGCTTTCCCAATTATACCAGCTTCGCGGACGTGTCGGCCGTTTCAAGAGGCAAGCTTACGCCTACCTTTTGGTCAATCAAAGTTTGGGGATCACTGATACGGCAAGAAAAAGACTCTCTTCAATCAAACAAATTAATAATTTTGGAGCCGGTTTCCGTATTGCCCTTCGCGACTTGGAACTTCGGGGCGCCGGCAACCTTTTAGGGAGTGAACAGAGTGGGCATGTTGCTGGAGTTGGTTTTGAGATGTACTGCAAGTTACTCAAAGAAAGCGTCTCCAGACTCAAAGGTGATGAAGTCAGTCTTCGCCCGACAGCCACTGTTCGACTGGATTTCCTGGACAACCAATCAGAAAATCCGAATGCCAGTGAACCATCGGGCTCCTACATTCCTGAAACCTACATTCTGGAACCCCGCCTGCGAATTGATGCATATCGAATCATAGCCGCTCTTTCCACGGTTGACTTAGTTGATTCGTATGTCGATGAACTCATGGACCGCTTTGGTCAGCCACCGGACGAGGTAACCGCTCTATTGCAAGAAGCAAGGATTCGCTGCCTTACCGAGGAAGCCAACTTTGACTTGATTGAGACCCGGGGGAATGAACTCTTGCTCCGTCATACCAGAAAAGGAAAAGACGGCGAACGCACTTATCATCGGGTTGCAGGTCGATTACCACGACTAAAGGCAAAAAAAAGCCTTTTAAAGTTGAATGAAATAATACAATTCCTCAAAATGAACATCCATGGGAAAAAAGAACAATAAATTTGGGTGTTTCGGTCTGTTAATGGGAATGGTTTTGCCTGTAGCCCATGTAGCTCTTGCAGATGATAATCTGATTGAGATAAACCGTGTGGCCGCAAAGGTGAATAATGAGATTGTGACCTGGGGAGAAATTGACCGGGCCATGACCTCACTTAACTTTACCAATTCAGAAAAAAAAGAACGGGCTCCCGAGTTTGTTGATGGAAAAGTGGACCGACTTCTTTCGATCTATGCTTTCAATGAGAAAGGCATGGCTATTCCCGATTCGTACATCGAACAGGAATACAACAAAAGATTAATCACTGAATTTAATGGAGACCGCCGCCTCTTTCGCGATGTTCTTCGAAGCAAAGGCATGTCCCAAATGGAATACCGTGATAGTATTCGTGAAGAAATCATTTATCAGCACATGATGGCCACCCGGCGCCGTCTAAAAGAGGATGTCAGTCCTGATCGGGTTGAGGAATTTTACAAAAAGAACGAACATCGCTTTCGGACTGATCAGAAGATTCAACTCAAGGAAATCGTTTTTTCACCAATTGCGGACGAACCCCTCTCCATACTCATGCAGCAGGCAAGAAAAGTTAGGGCTGATATTGCCGCGGGCAAAAAGTTTGAGGATCTCGCTAAAGAACAGGGCCAGAGTCCCTACCGTTCAGATGGTGGAGATTGGGGTGTGATGACCTCGAGTCGTGAAATTCGCAGTCAGGAAATTCGCGAGCAAGCATTTGATTTAAAAGAAGGTGATATCTCGCAGCCGTTCAAAGTTGAATTACTTGAGCGTAAACCGGATGGTAGTGTGGGCAAGTCCGGCAAAATAGCTGTATATATTCTCAAGGCTGAAAAAGTGGAAAACTCCGGTATTCGTCCACTGGCAGAAGTACGCGAAGAGATAGAAAACCTGATTGCCCAGGAAATTGAGGCCAGTGCCCAACGCAAATGGCTTACCAATGTAAAAGCTGATGCGTATGTACGCATCAATTTACCTGAATAATCTCTACATCTAGGGCACGATGAGTAAAAATCGTCCCCTTGCATACCGACTCAAAGATCTCCCTGAGGAGGATCGTCCACAAGAGCGTTTGGAGAGACTGGGAGCCCCTGCCCTTGCCGACCGTGAACTTCTGGCTATGATTATCCGTTCGGGGACTGCGAGAAAAGATGTCCTAGCTCTTGCAGATGAGATGCTTAGTAAGGCAGGTTCATTATCTGGCTTATTACGATGGGATACATCTGATTTTCAGCAGATTATCGGAATTGGGAAAATAAAAGCTCTTCAATTGAGCACCCAGATTGAAATTGCCAAGCGCATGATTCGAGGAGAGCGAAATCAGGATATCATTCTGGATGAGCCCCAAAAAGTCTGGGAATATTTATACCCAGAAGTCCGATCTGATGTCGTGGAGCGAGTATGGGTATTATGCCTTGATCGTAAAAATAAATTAATTCGGGCGGAATCCGTAACTTCAGGTACAGCCACTGGCAGCTTGGTGCACCCTAGGGAAGTTTTTCGCCCGGCGATTCGCCACGGAGCAACGGCTATTATATTAGCCCACAATCACCCGAGTGGTGATCCCTCCCCAAGCTCAGCAGATCTACGAGTGACTAAGAAGATAGCTGAGGCATCTAAGACCGTGGATTTAGAAATGCACGACCATGTCATTCTGGGAGAACCGGAACATTGTCCCCAAGGGATTGGCTATTATAGTTTTTCCGACTCTGGACTTCTCGGCTAGACTTTTGCTATTGTGTGAACGAAGCTGGGATCTTGATCGTGAAGCCAATAAATGGTATCAGGATATTCTGCTAAACAAGTAATTTTTAAAAAATTGTCGAATCAAGAATCCTGGTAAGATTTAGGCTCTTCTCTCAAGAATACGTACGCTCCACTTGTTTACTGAAAAGGAAAGTCCAAAAGGTTGACTATTCCTCCCTTCGTTAAAGGTGTGAAATTCGGTTCCTCCGGCAGCACCGTCTCCACTATATTCGGGTGAATCAGCATCAAAAATAACCTGCCAGTAACCTTCATGCGGGCATCCCCAGTCACGATGCCGTAATTGATCGGAAAAATTACAAGCAACCAATAATGTATCCTCAGGCGAATCCCCATACTTAACGAAAGAAAGGGTCTGTCCTTCCCTGTCTTCACAATCAATCCATTGAAATTTTTCAGAAGTATGATCGTACTTTGCCCAAGTTGCATGATTTAGATAAAGCCTGTTTAAATCAGCGACTAACATTCTCAATCCATCGTGTTGTGGATAATCAAGCAGTGCCCAGTCGAGGGGGGCCTCAAAATCCCATTCCTTCCATTGAGCAAATTCAGATCCCATAAAAAGGGTCTTTTTTCCGGGCCAGGTCCATTGCAAAGCCAGTAAAGCCCGGAGATTGGCGATCCGGTCCTTCTCATCCACCATGTTCATTTTATTAACCAGAGAGCCTTTACCGTGAACGACTTCGTCGTGCGAGAATGCCTGAACGAAGTTTTCCGTAAATTGATACATGGCTCCAAAAGTAAGGTGATCATGAGAGGAGGGTCGCACATGTGGAGATGTCGAAAAATAATCGATGACATCGTGCATCCAGCCCATATTCCATTTGAAGTCGAATCCCAGTCCACCCACGGCGGGAGGTTGAGTGATCTGCGGAAAAGCAGTCGATTCTTCCGCAATGCTAATTACCTGGGGGTATTCCTCGTGGATGGCTTGATTAAATTGCCTGAGAAAGTCAATGGCTTCCAGGTTATGATTACCCCCATCCTTGTTGGGGATCCATTGCCCGTCTTTGCGACCATAATCAAGGTAGAGCATCGAGGCTACGGCATCCACTCGAAAGCCATCGATGCCGAATCGATCCAACCATGAAATCGCACTGCCAATTAAAAAGCTTCGAACCTCAGCCCGGCCGTAATTATAACAAAGAGTTCCCCACTCAGCATGCTGCCCCTGTCTGGGGTCCTCGTGTTCAAATAAGCAGGTGCCATCAAAACGGGAAAGAGCAAATTCGTCGGATGGGAAATGCGCAGGCACCCAGTCAATAATCACACCTATTCCCGCGTCTTGAATGCTGGAAATAAGCTGCGAAAACTCCTCGGGGCTTCCGTAGCGATGAGTTGGGGCATAATAACCGGTAACCTGATAGCCCCAGGATGCACCATAAGGATATTCACTGGCCGGAAGAAATTCCACATGGGAAAAACCATTTTCGACAAGATACCCGGGTAGTTCCTTGGCTAATTCAAGATATGAAAGCGGACGATTTTCATCGGAATGAAATTTCCATGACCCGAGATGCATTTCATAGATTGAAAGGGGCTTTGCCTGCGGATTGAATGCATGGGACGAAGGATTGGGTTCTGTGAATTCGCGGGAAGTAATTATCGAAGCATTTCCCATGGGGGGTTCAAATTGCCAGCCAAACGGATCGGTTTTTTCGCGAACAATACCATCCGTTCCAAGGACGTGAAACTTGTATTTGTCACCGATTTTAGCGAAGGGAACAAAAAGTTCACGGCAACCGGAAGATCCAAGTGACCGCATAGGTAGAGATTGCGGATTCCAGTGATTAAAATCACCGACCAAGTGGACACTGCGGGCGGATGGTGCCCAGATCACGAATGATACGCCCTCCACACCTTCATGGATGCGAGGGATGGCTCCCAATTTGCTAAAAGGGCGACGGTCCCAACCTTCATTAAATGGAATGAGCGCTTCATTAGTAACTGAAGGAGTCAGGCAATAGGGGTCTTTCCATGAACGCTCGCCGGATGAGTAAATAGAATGGAAGGTATATGAAAAAGGAGAATCCACATCAGGAAGATGCAGTTCGAAAAAGCCCTGATTGTCCAATCTTGACATATCGTAAGTCTGGGGAGCATCTGTTCTGACTACCTGAATATTCCTGGCAGTCGGATCCCATGCACGAATGACGAATCCGGGACGGTCTGACAATGAATGCATCCCCAGGAGAGCGTGAGGTTCCCCATTACGGCCGGTAATCAGGCCTCTCATTTCATCAGAACGAATGATCATTCGTCTTTACTTTTAGGGGTGGTGAAAGAATTTGCGAGCTTTCAAAATCATGAAATGTATAAATTTCTTTCTTGTGGAGAATGAAGTTCCGAGCATCTTACATGAAGTGCAATTTTTCAGAACCCAATCTTTTTTCTTTTCTTGTCTTTTCTTACTGACCTCTTTTCTACATGGGAGCAAGAAAGAGGTAATTCAGGGTATTACTCTGAAGGCAGAGAATCCTCTCGAGTATGATATCGAAAAGGAAACGATAACCGCGTCTGGCAATGCCTTGTTATCTGGAGATGAAATCCATTTAAGTGCGGAACGAATTATCTGGGATAAAAAGACATCGACAGTGTTAGCTGAGGGTAAAATCGCTCTTGGGGTAATTGGGTACAGATTGCTGGCTAAAAGCTTGATCCTTGATTTGCAGAGCGGAGCTTTTACAGCAGAGAATGTGAAGACGGGGCTTTACCCTTGGATAATTGAAGCCGAGCAACTTCTCGCTTCGGATTCGAATTATACAATCGAAAGTGCTACTTTTAGCCATGAAAACCATGAAAGGTTTTCACCCGGACTGCTAATCGATAAGGCGATCTATGAAACGAATAGCACCAGACTGCAAGCAAGAGGTATTGGATTGAGGATAGATGGAAAAACCATAGGCAAATTCCCGAAGTTAACCCGTAAAGTAAGTGGACCGGAACCAAGACTCGAGCTTCTGGGAGGAGAAAGAAAACCTCTTGGGTGGTATGCAGGACTGAGGATGGATACCTTGAATACCACAAGTTTTTCTTCCGAGATGGAAGCGATTTCTTATTTTGACCGTGGAGTCTTCCTGGGCCCTCAGTTCTCATACTTAAAATCTGAAGATGATGAATCGTATTACCATAACTGGAGTGCCACCTTTGGTGGAATCAAGGATGAAGGTGATATCGTACGGGACTCTCGCAATCTAAAGATCGATCAAGAGCGTGGGTATATGAACGTTTTTGGAATCAGCCGATTTCAGGACCAATGGACGATGACACTGGACCTGAATGTTTTTTCGGATTCTGAAGTGCATCGAGATTACGACAGAGATGGGTTTGAGCAAAACCAATGGTACAATAATGCTTTTGAGGTTGCCTACGAGGGGGATGATCTAACTATTTCGTTAGCCACAAAATGGCAGGCAAACGAATTTCAGTCTCAGGCAGAATCCATTCCCAATGTTTTGGTAACTTATGGACCTAAATCGTTATGGAACAAATGGACATATGAGACGCTACAACTCGAATATGCAGAGCGAAATGTAAGGAATTCGTTGGGCGAAAAGGGAAATGCATACTCCAAGTTTGATTTTGGCTACAAAACCGCGAGTACTTTTGGTATTACCAAAGGGCTAACTTACACGCCCTCGATCAGTTTTCGTTGGCAAACTTTTGATATAGATCAAGCAGATTCGCATACCAGAAGCTTTTGGGAGACTGGAAATGAAGTGAGTTTTACCCTTCACGCTGATTACCCTTGGGAGAGTACGGTCTGGAAAACTGAAGGCTTGCGTCATGTCATGACCTTTAGTGTTGGCCATAACCATGTTCATCCTCTGAAACAATCGACCATATTCAATTCTGCACTTATTGAGCCCTACCTCGAGAATCCAAATCTTGGTCCTGTCGAATTGCTTGACTACCTGGATTCCGACAACCTTGCTCCCTATGAGGTGATTCGCATAGGATGGGAACATGAACTCCTTAGCCTGAAAGATGGCTTTTACGACCGCTGGGCAGACCTACAACTTTATCAGGATGCATGGGTTGATTCATCGTCATTGCTAATACCTGCCCCTTTTTTTTACTCCCAAGCCCGCTTGCACCCGGCACGCTGGTTGAGCCTCGATGCGCAGGCTAAGGTTAATACTGATTCAGGTGAACTTTTCAGGAGTGCATATGGTTTATCGTTATTGGATGGGTTTAAAAATGAGATATCCGTTCATTATTTGGCTTACGATCAGGGTAATGACAGTTTGCAGACCCAATTTATGCATATTCTTAATGAATCGAAGAGTATATCTGGAGCAGTCAGGTACGACCCGGAACTCAGGACATTTCCGTATTGGTCCGGATTGTTTACAATTCGCAAACCTACAGGTTGGGAATGGTCTGTTTATCTGTCTCAACGAAGAGGTACGGCAAGAGAAAATGACTTATCTTGGGGACTTGGTGTAAATCTGTTCAGTTTTTAGTCACTTGCCTGTAAGGTTGACTAATTAGGAAGTGCGCCAATATATTACTAATATTATGACAAAACGCTTTAATCCGAATCCAAAACTACCGGTCAAGGATCCAAAGGTCATGGCACATCTCCTGGGCCTTGGTCTCGATTGCGATGATGGGCATAAAAGAATCACCCAAGCTGATAAGTTTTCAATCTTAGGAGGTTCCGAGCAAACACATGATCACATGACGGAGACTCTCTGTAAAACCTTTGAGGACTTAAAAGCAAAGGGTAAATCTCTCGAAGATGCTTCTATGGATGAGATTTCCGACTTGATCAAAAAGAATACTCCTGATTCATAATTGGCATTCACTCTATAAATTGAAATAAGATGTCCGCTCCAGCACCAGAACCACCACGCCCGTCTCTTAAACTTACCCCTAAAGAAGGTGAGCCCGTCAAGCCACTTCCTCCTGGTGCCCCGAAATTCAAAGTAACCAAGCAACCTTTCGGCGGACAGGCCTCCCCGCCTGCTGCCCCAGCCCCTGCTCCACCCGCAGCTCCTGGCGTCGCTCCTGCCCCGAGCCCCGTTCCACCGCCAGCATTAAATGTAGCTACTCCGCCAACATCCCCCGGGACACCTCCCTCTCCAGTAGTTCCAGGAGCATCACCACCTCCTGCTACTCCGCCTGTGGCAGGCTCTAGCCCTGTGCCTGCACCGGCCCCTACTCTTTCGGCTAACACAAAACCAGGTATAGCTCCATCACTCGGTGCTTCTGCTCCGACTCTAGGACCAAAGCCAAACGCACCTAGTTTGCCATCCGTTGCCCCTGCAGGCTTACCGCCGCTAGGGGCAAGCAAGCCACCAATGCCCCTGCCCGGAGCACCTGACGGACCTTCCGCCGGTGCACCGCTCCCGCCCCCCGGAGCACCAGCATCACCTTCAGGCTCATCCAAACAAACAGCCGCAGCAACACCTGCCGCCGCACCTGCAAAACCGAAACCCAGCATCCTTTTTCTTTTATTGGACTTTTTAGTTTTTGGTGGTTCTGTAGCTGGATGTGTCTTTCTCTTTCTTAATTACTGATTTAAATGAGTGAACCGATCAACCTGAACAAAGATAGCTTCGAAAAGGCTACGACTTCTAACGACAAACCTGCATTGGTTGACTTTTGGGCACCCTGGTGCGGACCATGCAAGGCATTATCCCCAATTCTTGAGGAAATCTCCTCCGAGATGCCCGACAGTGTGAATATTTACAAAGTCAATGTGGATGAAAACACAGAACTTGCCCAAGAGCATGGCGTACAGTCAATTCCGACTATTTTGGTCTACAAGAATGGTTCTCTATCTGAAACATTAGTCGGTTTGAAATCCAAAGAGGAATTGATCGAGATAATCAAGTCCTGATTTATCTTTTACCTTTCCTGCCCCCGCATATCCTACAATCAGTTCCACTCGGCTTTGCCATTAAAGTACCCCTGCCTCTTTCGTAAAAAGAACAACCTGGGCGGTGGATTTTACCAAAGCTAGTTACCCAATAGGATATTTGGGGAAGTAATTGATTTTTTCTCATAAATGCTCCTGGAAGGCTTGGTTGGGGAGTTTGTAATTTTATGGGGTCAGCGTTGTAGTTAAAACCTGATTGCCAAATTCCTAGATTTCCACGTTTTGCCTTCAGTTGTGCCAGAATTAAAGGACCAAACCTCCCGGTTTCCTTTTCATTATGCCATCCGATACCATTTCCAATAGATTCAGTAGTGAAGTCCTTTCCGCCCGCTTGAAGTCTTAGTTTAACGACTTTAAGATTATTCTCATCAAAAGTCCGCACCACTTCAATCAATGGGCTGGTCGAGAGAAGGTTTGTTTCACAAAATGAGATAGCTTCTTCATAACCAGGTTGCCCTCTTTGTGGGAAAGAAGTACCCCAGATTCGCATTCGAACGACATAATCATTTGTCTGAAGATCAAAAATACCAGGTTTTACTACTCGAATGACCTCGAACTTGAGTTTAGTGACGTTTTGATCGGGGTCATCCGTAGTTATGTGGGAAGTCTGAGAATAAAGGCATATTTTCAAACTACTGACAAAAATCATAGCAGAAAGCTTGAATGGATTAAATTCAGAAAGCATAGGTGCAGTTTTAGACTCGGTTAAGTGTGCTTGCAAAAAAATAAACATTCTTCAATGTGACATTTTACTTTATCCTTTCCACCTAAATCTATGTCTTCAACTAAAAGGCCAAAGGCTTCCACTATCGGCACTCCAATCTATCATCGGAAGAGGAGAAATTGGCAGGACGACAAGGATTTGCTCGCGGAATTAGTAGCAGTCATCAAAAGGCTTGATGGTCCTTACGACTATTTTTCTCCCAATGTGAAAGGGTTTGTTGACAAGGTAGAGTTCATTGAAAAGCATGGCTTTGAAGAAAATCCTGATGCCTACTTCCTTGCCATGTGGGTAAGGGAAAAGCTTAGCGAACTTCTAATAACTCAAGGATCATACAATCTTCAGGTCCACCCGATTAATATTCCTCATGATATTAATGCTGTAATTAAATTGGAGGAAAAAAAAGCAACGAAGTCCGGAAAAGACGGTCAACCGAACATTTCTCTGGCTCACCTTTTCCCGAACCCAAAACTTAGGTCATTTGCCTTGGAAAGGGTGCAAATGCTACACAAGGGAGATCTTATTGCTTATTTATCTTCCTTGGTTGCAAGAGAAAGGGAATCATTATTGTCTTCTTCGGCTAGTATTATGGATTTAATTCACATATGTGAGCATAAGTTAAATTTACGGAAATTGACTGTACGAAAGAGATACACCGTAGGGGAGACAGATCTATGGGTCCCCTCTTTGAATCTTGGTGTTGAAGTTAGGGATAGTTGGAACCCTAATGAGGAAATAGAGATTATTCGTGTATTAAGTGACACCAATTTCCGACTAAGAGCAGCTAATTTGTGCTTGGTATCTCCGGATGACTTATCCGATGAAGCTTTTTTAAAACTAAGAGAAATAGAAAAGCGGGGAGTGATTGGAAACTTATCAGTTATTAGAATAGGGGATTTTGGCAACTATCTCGATGAACTGGTTACCAATGCAAACTCTGAGGAATAACTTCCTAAGGTAGCATTTCTTCTTTGGTAAGACGACCAGATTCATCCCAAAGTCTTCTACCCCGATACTTTCCCTCACTCCAGTATTCCTCCTCCCGAATCAACCCGTTTTCCCACCACCTGCTTTTAATCCCAGATAGTCTTCCATTGTCGAAAGAAGCCTCAAGTGCGGGTTTACCATTATCATAATACCTCACTTGCATTCCGTGTGGTTGACCATCCAGGTAGGAGGAATCCATCTTAATTTCCCCTGACTCAAATCGATCAATAATCCGACCGGTGAAAGGAGTTTCAATTCCTTCCCGATAAACCAAACCATCTGTACCAGTGCTTGATTCATTGCTGCTAATTGCGGGATAGCTAACAAGAGGTTTATCATAATCAGCCAATATTTCCTCTGTTTTTCGGTCTTTAGTAATAAATCGGGCAGAATTATCTTCATTTTCTTCAGTAACACCTTGAGCAGGATTAAGAGAAGGATGGGTATCCTCTCCCTGTTCGGAGCTACAAGAAAAAAAGAAGGAAGATAAAATTAAGAATATAGCTGGCCAAAAAAAACTGCTCGAAAATACTTTAAGATCTTTTTGCATTCTCAGTAATGAGAAAAAGATGAAAATAAGCGTAGACTCATAAGTTACCATTTCTCTTCCGAAAGAATTCTTCTAGCTACCACATCAATCGGGTCAGTTAATTCGTCGAAATTATGACTCTTAAAGTCAATTTTTGGGTTATCCGGCATTTCCATCAGTTTATCAACAAATCTCCCGATGTACTCCTTGCTTACACAATTTGGATCAGGAAAACTGACAACATTACAGTCTTTTGGTGAGGAGTCAGGGCGAGAGGGTGAATTTTGGGGTGAAGGTACTTGTATATAATCTTTAATATGAATCACAATAATAAGTTCTAAACTAATAGGTTTTGATTGTGATTCTCTCCTACCTCCTGTGGGATTGAATCCTACTTGACTGGCCACATCCTTGCGACAGTTATCATAATCGGACGATCTTAACTAAACTTTAGAAAAAAATATTTTTTTCTTCCCTATATCTTCCCAGGCTCAGAAGATAAGAAATGGAAAATGAGATTTACAAGGCCTACAACAACAAAGATTTCCTCAATGGCAAAGCCGCCCGTCCTATTCGCGTTCTTTGCGAACTGATCGAACCAGAAGAAAGGCTTAAGGAAAATAACATAGAAAATACAATTGTGTTTTTTGGGTCTGCCAGGCCTAAACCTCAGGAGGTAGCGGACAGGGAGTTGAGTGACTTTGAAAGCAAATTAGTCTCTGGGAAAACAGTTGCCGTTGAGGAGAGTGATCAATATTGCAGGCTTAAAAGAATCCAGAAGCTTTCGAAATATTATGGCGAAGCAGTTAAACTTGCAAACAAGGTCAGCACATGGTCAAGAGACTCGAATGCAGGTGTGCGCAATTGCTTTGTGTGTTCCGGTGGAGGTCCGGGCATCATGGAAGCGGCTAACCGTGGGGCCAAGGAAGCGGGTTCAAAGTCAATTGCCTTAGGCATAAGTCTCCCTTTTGAACAGGGTGTTAATCAGTATGCTGACCCAGAACTTTCTTTTGAGTTTCATTATTTTTTCATCCGCAAGTTCTATTTCCTATACCACGCTAAGGCTGTTTTTGTTTTCCCCGGAGGATTCGGAACCATGGATGAACTCTTTGAAACTTTGACACTCATTCAAACTAATAAATTGAAGAAAAAAGTACCAATCTATTTATACGGAAAGGAATTTTGGGAGGGATTGATTAATTTTGAAAAATTTGTCGAGTGGGGAGTAATCTCGCCGGATGATATAAATTTATTCAAGTTAGTAGACAGTGTGGATGAGGCCCATTCACTGATGATTAATGATCTGGGGAAAGCTTAATCCAGTCTCTTTGTTATGCTAGACCGTCAATAAATGACTGCATATCTTCTGGTAATTCCGAGGAGAACTCCATTTGATCACCAGATACTGGATGGCGAAATCGTAAATGCCTTGCATGAAGCATCACGCGTGGTGCTTCATTAAATTGATATTTATTGGGATTATAACCATAGGTAGAATCACCAATAAGGGGATGGCCGGCATGTGAGAGATGAACTCGAATTTGATGAGTACGTCCCGTCTTTAAATTGCACTCAATTATTGATATTCCATCAGGGAAATATTTGAGTACTTTCCATACCGTGAGTGCTTTTTTACCTGATGATTGTACCGCCATCTTAACCCGATTTTTTGGGTGCCTTGCGATTGCCTCAGTGAATGAACCGGCATTGTGTTTCATTTTTCCTACAACTAAGGCCGTGTAAATCTTAATGACTTCACGATTTGAAAATTGATCAACAAGTCCATGATAAGAAGATTCTTTCTTCGCGACAACCATGACCCCACTGGTTTCTTTGTCCAGTCGGTGTACAATTCCTGGGCGGTCAGGTGCCCCGACAGGGCATAATTCATCCGGGCAATGATGTAAAAGAGCATGAACCAAGGTTTGTTGATTTGTGCCATCCCCCGGGTGCACTACCATCCCTGACGGTTTATTGAGTACAATAAGATCTCTATCTTCATAAAAAATATCAAGCTTCCTCTCGTATGCCGTTAGAATCCTTACCGGAGGACGACTTAAATCAACAATTAACAATTCCCCCGGAGAAAGCTTCGACTTTGGTTCAAGCTTACAACCATCTTTCCGGAAGGTTTTCCCAATTTCTATGGAACGCTTAATTAAAGACCTACTGGTTTCCGGGAAAGCATCTGCCAATACTTTGTCAGCACGACCATCGGTGCCGATAGGTACTATGAATTCAATTGCTTGAGTCATTCCCCTTGAATTCAACCCAAGCCCGATCTATTTCCCCAATAAATCGTTCCTTTTCTGGATTTGATAAATCGGAGACGATGAAGCCATTCTTGGCGATTTGAACGAGATCTGAAATTGATAAACCTAGCTTTTCCACACAAGCGTGATATTCATCCTCAAGTGTATTATTGAAAGAAAATGGATCATCCGTGCTAATCGTGCATGGAATTCCTTTTTTTAAAAATGATTGAAGGGGATGATCATGCCATGAGTCAACAACTTGCAACTTGTAATTGCTTATGGGGCACATATCGAGACAGATACCTTCATCAACTATTTGCTTCAATAGCACTTCCGATTCACGAGCAGCCACTCCGTGCTGTATGCGTTTAGCGCCAAGTTGAGAGATTGCATATTCAATGTTGGACGCTGGGCCGAACTCGCCTGCATGAGCCTTTAGAACCAATCCTTTCGCCGAAGCTCTCTGCCAGATGGGTAGTGTCCAGTCCTCGATAGAAAGATCTTCAGGTCCGTGGAGGTCAATACCTGATAAATTATCCCACTGATTAACAGCCTCTTCGATGATTGGACCCAGGTAACTAGTGTAAGCATTTCGACTCATGCCAAGATAAACCCTAACTTCCAACCCGGAAGGAGAAGCTGAATTTATAGCATCCAAAATCTCAGTTCCAGGTATTTTTAAAAATTCGATCATTCCCGCATGAAAACTGATTTCCACATAACGAATGTTCTGCGACTGAGCTGCCTTGAAAATACTTGATGCTACACGATAATAACTTTCTGCTGTTTTAAATATCTCAAGTGCATGCTCAATAAGAATAGATTCAAATTGAGCAAAATTTTTGTATCTGAAATCAGCTTTCCTGAAATAGGGATCCCCTGAATATTTAACAGGATTTAATTCTTCAAGAAAAGACCATGGCAAGGCACCTTCGATGTGGAGGTGTGTCTCGGTCTTGGGTATTTTATGTATGAATTGACTGAGATCCAAAACTCACTGCACCGGATGGGCTGATTAACTTGATAAAAGGTAGTCAGGATTAAGCTTATGCAGGTCTGTGGGAACAAACAGTCCATCTTTTCTTATTAGCTCTTCATCAAACCAAATCTCCCCTCCCCCCCACTCCTCGCGCTGAATATTTACCATATCCCAATGCACCTGGGATTCATTACCATTATTTGCCTCTTCGTAAGCCTGACCGGGAGTGAAATGGAATGAACCGCAAATTTTTTCATCAAACAGGATATCGAGCATGGGTTCTCTAATCATTGGGTTAAAGGCAATTGCGAATTCCCCAATGAATCGAGCACCTGCATCAGAATCTAAAATTTCGTTCAATTTATCCTCATTTGATGAGGATGTTGCCTCAATGATTTTACCATTCTTAAATTTCAGACAAATATCAGAAAAAGAAGTTCCTTGGTAAATGGTATCGGCATTAAAAGTTATGGTACCTTCGACGCTATCTTTTACCGGGCATGAAAACACCTCGCCGTCTGGTATATTGTGAGTTCCGCCGCAAGCAACCGCATTAATTCCTTTTAGTGAGAAAGAGAGGTTTGTACCCGGCCCTGAAAGTTTTACCTCATTGGCTTCCCTCATTCTGTCTTCAAGAGAAGACATACCCTCCACCATTCTTCCATAGTTCATGCAACAGGCATCAAAGTAAAATTCCTCAAAAGCTTCCGTGCTCATCTTGGCTTGCTGGGCCATGGAAGCTGATGGCCAACGAAGAATGCACCACTTGGTCTTTTTTACACGCCAGTCAAGCACCGGTTTCATTGCCTTCATGGCCCGCTTCATATCCTCTGGCGGAAGGTCTGAATTCTCAAAAACATTCTTGGAGCCACGGATGGCAATATAGGCATCCATTTTTTGCATTCTTTCCATCTCCCAGTGAGACGAAGCCTCAAACTGCTCAGTTTCCCCATCTAGTATACACTCGCGATCTAAGAGGGCAGACTGTACCTGCACGAAGGGGATTGCATTTCGTTCTCTAACGGCCCGAATCAAAGCAAGTGTCATTCTCTCCGGTATATCGAAAGAATGAAGGAGGACTTTTTCTCCGGGTTGTAAGTTTGTTGAGTGTGTAACAAGGTTACGAGCGAGAGCTGTATATCGTGGGTCCATTAAAAATAAGCTTAAAATTTTAACCGCGCCTGATTTTAGAACCGGAAAAGTTTATCCTTACACGATATACTTTTTTAACCCGGTTAATAATTTCATAGCTCTTTGGGTCTATCCGAGATGGAACTTCCATCCGCCTAATGTCCACAACTGCAGTAAACCCGCGCTCGGTGAATACATCGATCAATATGGCAATGGCCAAGGGGTCGTCGAAAACAGAATCTTCCGAGTTAATGTAGGCAAGACCTGAAATCGAATGTTTTTCAACAATAGGAATAAATTTAGACTTAATTAGGCGGACCACTCGGTCAAATAATTCGGAATGAAACTTTTCGTAGGAGTCCAACCGATGGACTAATAGTTGCCTGGCGTGTAAAGATAGTTTATCGGCCAGGGGAATTGCTGATATTCGGTCATAGGTGGCTTCATCCAACTCTAGGGAGCTTTGGTATTTTAATTCCTGGATAATTCTCTGCTGAACCTCAATAACAGTACCATGTGCATTAATAAAGTGGTAATGGAAAAGCTGTCTTAAATTAGTGAGAGAATCATAAGTTGATTCCTTGAATGTCTTGTAACGCAAATGAGCTGCATCTTCATCTAAATCAGTTTTGCGCACCTCCCACTTATCGCCGACACCCGATGCCTCGACTTCAGCATTATGAGCAATGGATCGCTGGCCCCGAAGTAACTGACGGCGCACACTCTCATCTTCATCAATAAAAAGCATGATAATATGAAATCTTGGCTTAGGGAATTGGGTTTCCTGAAGTGTGCCCAGATACTTACTCCTGAGTTCGCTCAAACGATTGTGAAAAAGCTTTAGGCACTCCACCTGAGTCTTTGTACGAGGATAACCATCAACGATCGCCCCACTCTCGTATTCTGGACTAAGAAGGGTACCAAGCACCAAGCGGGTCACTTCACGGTCACCAGCAAGAAGTCCTGCATCAATTTTCTTTCGTGCTTCTGGAGACTTGAGAAGTTCACTGACGATGATCGGTTTCTCGGTCAAATCCCTAAATTCCATGATAAAGGCGGTCTGTGTCCCTTTACCGGCACCTGGAGATCCGTTAAGCCAAAAAATTTCTGCTGGAAACTTTAGATTCTCCGCCCCCAATTCCTGCTCCAACTCATGCCAGACTGCCTGGAAGATTAATTGAGCATCTTTAACTTCAAGATCTTCGACCTTCTTGGTGGTTACCTGCCTGCCAGAGGTAGAAGTACCATCATCACTCTGCATTGCATTTTTATAGCTTTCCTGTTTAGAAGATAATTCAGTAGATGGATTTGACATATTAGAAAGACTTAAATGATGCTTTTTGATCCGTCAATAGAACGAAAAGATTGGGAAGATTAGATCCCACCTCCCGACTCATATTCTTTCATACTACTCAATGTATGATTCATTTCGAGGGAGGGAGAGTTTTGTCCTTTAATTTCGCCAAGCACACGAGAAGGAACTCCTGCCACAGAAACATTAGGTGGCACATCTGAAAGGACAACACTACTCGCTCCTACTCTTGCTCCCTCGCCGATCTCTACATTTCCGAGAATTTTTGCACCCGCACCGATTAAAACTCCTGAACGAATCTTAGGATGCCTGTCTCCGCCATCTTTTCCCGTGCCGCCTAATGTGACCTCGTGTAAAATCGAAACATCATCATCAATGACGGTGGTCTCACCCGCTACAAAGCCTGTGGCATGATCGAGCAGTATCCCTCGTCCAATTGTAGCAGCAGGGTGGATATCCACAGAATAAACGATCGAAATGAGACTTTGCAGATATAAAGCAATGTCCTTTCGACCTTCATTCCAGAGATAATTTGACGCCCGATAGGCAGACAAGGCCTGGAATCCTTTAAAATAGAGAAACGGGCTAATAAAATCGTGGCAAGCCGGGTCCCGTTCCTTCACTGCATGCAAATCAGCCTCTATACCCTGCAGAATCATGGGTGAATTTGCAAAGCTGGAAAAAAGAAGCTCCTTTAAATCATTGGCAGGAACTGAGCCATTAGCGAGCCGTTTGGACAGTCGCCAACTTATTGCATCTGCAAAGCAATTTCTTTCCAAAACATATTCAGTCAATATTTTTGAAAGAATCCGCTCTTTCGCGGCAATACACTCCGCTTCCTCCCTTAATTTATTCCATATCTCACTCATGCTTTTCAAAATGGGGCGTAATCAGGTAATTAAGTTGAGTAAAACTTCTTCCCGATTTCAATCTTCTGCCGTCCTTGTGAAGTTCGCCATTTATTTGTATCTCTTAATGAGTAGACACAACCACAATATTCCTGCTGGTAAAAACTTTCCCTTTTAGAAATTTCTATCATTCGCTGGGACCCTCCTGCCTTTCGCCAATTATAAGTCCAGTAAGTAATATTGTTATAACGAGCAGCCGCACGCTCCCCGCTTCCATTTATTTGTTTCATGTTTTTCCATCTCGAAATACCCAAGCTGCTCGAAATAAGTTCAAAGCCATTTTCATGTGCATAAAGTGCTGTTCTTTCGAATCTCATATCAAAGCATTGCGTGCAACGGGCACCCCTTTCTGGTTCCCATTCCAAACCCTTAATCCGTTCAAACCAATTCATTGGATCATAATCGACATCGATATGATCAATTTTCATTTTCTCACAAAACCTCTTATCTTCCTCCTTGCGGATTTCATATTCTTTTTTGGGGTGAATATTTGGATTGTAGAAAAATACTGTTGGTTGAATACCGGAGTGCAAGAGGGTTTCCAATACCTCGCCCTCGCAAGGTGCACAGCAGGAGTGCAAAAGCAATTTCTTTGCACCATTAGGTGCTTTAAGAATGGGTCGATCAGCTGTATTCACAATGAATTTATAAATAGATGGAGAAAACAGGCAAATTGATTTAACACTTATCTTTCTTCCTTAAGTTTACGCCCCATAAGGTCTTCCAATGCCTTTGCCGGTTGCTTGCCTCGGTACAAAATATGGAAGATTTCATTCAAGATAGGCATTTCTATCTCAATATTATGGCATTTTTCCTGAAAGCATTTAGCGGCACCATATCCTTCTACTACGGTTATTTGCTCGGCTTTTGCAGCAAGCGGAGATTCTCCAGATGCAACTTTCAATCCAAAATTACGATTTCGACTCCACTCACCCATACAAGTACCAATCAAATCACCAAATCCGCTTAAACCGAAAAATGTTTCCTGCCTGCCGCCGAGCCTACAGCCAAGGGACACCATCTCATTCATACTCCTTGTTAGAAGAGCTGCCCTAGCGTTGTCACCAAAGCCCAATCCATCAGAAATCCCTGTTGCAATCGCATAAACATTTTTGAGGCAACTGCCAAGAGCTACGCCGATTAAATCATTCGTGCTGTATATACGGAGTGAGGAAGAGCTAATTGCATCTCTTAAATCATTGAGGGCTTCCTGCTCCAAATTTAATCCCAGGGACATAGCCCCAGGTTTTCCGACAGCAATATCATGTGCATGGCTAGGCCCCGTCAAATAACCTGTTGCCATAGCGTCGCCCATTTCCTGAGACATTACCTCATGGGCAAAAAGATTAGTTTCAGGTTCCAGTCCTTTACAAAGAGCAATCGCACCTTTCAATTGCCATGATGATCCGGCACATAATGCACTTTCTCTGCAGGTATTCCTCAATGCGTGGGATGGGCATGCAAAGAAAACATAATCACACTCCATTAACGCAGGTTTCAAACTGCAACCCACTTGAAGATCATCTGGGAAAGTGATTCCCGGAAGATAATCATCATTCTTTCTGACCGTCGATAATTCAAGGGCATGCTCGTATCTCCTCGGTACTAATGTAGCAGAAAATCCATTCTTGGCTAGATGCACAGCAATTGCAGTACCCCATGCCCCCGCTCCTACCACACAAAAATTCATCAACTACCTAGAACGATCCCCTGCCCGAACATCCCTGACATATTTCTCCAATGCACCAGAAACAACTTTGTTAAGGTTAGCGTATGATTTTACAAATTTAGGAACAGGACCGTGAGACCAACCCAGTAAATCAGTGGTCACTAATATCTGCCCATCACAACCGTCTCCACTGCCTATTCCGATCAACGGCGGAAGAATTTGCTTAGATAATTCAGTGGCGACCTTTTCATCAAGCATTTCTGCTATAATCGCAAAACATCCAGCCTCCTCCAGTGTTATTGCATCCGTATAAATGCTCTCCGCTTCTTCTTTTATTTGACCAAACTTCCGATATCCGCCAATTGCCTTAACGGTTTGCGGTAAAAGACCAATGTGTCCTAATACAGGAATTCCGGTAGCGACCAATTTTTCAATATCATCAGCCACATCTCTTCCGCCTTCAATTTTGACGGCATCGGCTCCGCCCTCCTGCATGAGCCTTCGGCAGGATTCCAGGAGACGATCAAAAGAAAGACTTGCCTCTCCAAAAGGTAAATCAGCAACTACAAGGCATTGAGGATTGGCCCGCCGGACAGCCGAGGTATGCCTAACCATATCATTCATAGTCACTGGTATGGTAGTTTCATACCCAAGTAAAGTAGTTCCAAGTGAATCCCCTACTAAAATAAAATCCACATTGGCTGCAGAAACAGCAGCACCCATTATGGTATCGTAGGCAGTTAAGCCAATGATCGGGCGATTGCCTTTTAAATTTTTTATAAAAGAAGTGTTAGGCTCAACCAAGACAATTCCCTTGGGCTTTTCTTTGTTTACCGAAATGGGTTCAGGAACTTTCGCTTTATTGTTTTGCCTGGTACGTGAAGGGCGCCCGCGTTTTGGTCTGGCGGAGGCGGGTTTAGGCTTACCATCAGAAGGGACTTCCGCCTTGGACTGTTCAGATTTCTCAGTTTTTTCTTGTTCAGGCATGTGCTAAGAAGAATAGCTTGAAAGTGCCTGCCCGACAAGAGTTTCCTCATCTTTACTTAGTGGGCTTTCAGTTACTTGACATATTTCGGATATCTGGCCTTTTTTCCTGGCCCCGACAATTGCTGATGTCACTTCTTGCTTTCTCAAGACCCATGCTGTTGCAAGTTCTCCAATGGTTCTACCGAACTCCCTCGCAATAGACTCTAATTCTGACTGGAAAGTCATAAAACTGGAAAGACCTTTCTCGCTTTGCAATGGACTCACCACCGGGTGATTTACTTTGTGTTTCCTCCAGTCATTCATAGGCAATCCATCAAACCATTCCTTGGAAACCTTACCTGTGAGCAAGCCGGAGTGCATAGGACTGTACGCTAATATGCCCACCAGATTTCCTTTGCACCAGGGTAATACTTCGGACTCGATCTTACGCTCAAGCATATTATACATCGGTTGATTTGATGCAATGTGATCAGAATCCCCCAGCAACTTCAATTCATCTAGATAGCAATTGCAAACTCCTACATGAATAACCTTACCCTCCTCTTTTAAGCGGATAAGTGTCTGCCAAGAATCCGCAAGATTCTCCACCGGATGTGGCCAATGAATTTGATAAAGATCAATAGCTTCGACCCTTAGGCGTCGCAAAGAGCCTTCGACTTCCTCAGAAATGCTCTTTGGAGAAATAAATCGCTCAGGTGATCCGTCTTGCTTAGGGAGAACCCCGCATTTTGTGGCAACAAAAACATCCTCTTTCCATTCTGATAATGCCTCTGCTACAACCGTTTCCGCAACGCCAAAACCGTATGCATGAGCCGTATCAATCCAATTAATTCCACACTCCAAAGCTTCTAGAATGGCATCAATCGAATCCTCTTTCTTTTGGTCTCCCCACCCCATCCCCCAATCACCGCCTCCAATAGCCCATGTCCCAAGACCAATCTCACTTAGGTTTTGACCAGAATTCCCTAATTCTCGATATCTCATTCTTACAACAAATAATATTTCAACATTTCTTGAAAGGGTAAATAGTGAATAGCTTGTTAAAGGGTAGACAGTAAACTATAAGTCTTTAATGAAAAGAATTTTGATAACCGGTGCTTCCCGCGGGATTGGCCTCGAAATATGCACCCAACTCATGGCTGATGGCCATGATGTACTCGCCACATACCGATCCGAAAAAACGGCTAGCTCATTACTTGATCTAAATGACGGTGCAAAAAATCTTCACATATTCAAGATGGATGTCAATTCTACTGATTCAGTAAAAACGGCAATGAGTGAGATTACGAAACGCTTTTCTTCAATTGACTTAGTCTTCAATAATGCCGGCATTCTCGACTGGAGTCCTCTAGATGAAGTGTCGTCAGATGCTTTTCGATCAATTTATGAAACAAATGTCATTGGCGTTTTCCGTGTAAGTGAGGCAGCGATCCCCTTACTACAAAAAGGCCATGAACCGCTTATCGTAAACCTATCTTCAAGGCTTGGTTCCATTGAGTTGAGAGGGAACTCACAACTAGGAGGTGCGATCGCTTATCAATGCTCGAAAGCGGCTCTCAATATGCTCACGAAACAAATGTCTATTGATTACTCAAAATATGGAGTTCGCACCATATCAATTAGCCCAGGTTGGGTTAAAACCGATATGGGCGGAGAAGAAGCCAAGTATGAGGTTTCAGAATCAGTAGAACTTTTCCTTGCACGAATTAATCAA
>NZEN01000089.1 GCA_002689665.1 Opitutia bacterium
GGATGAGACTTGGGGAGTCTTACTCGGTTCATCCCGAAAATCATGGATTGATCATCTTTGTGATGCCCCAGCTCCGGTAAAAAGATTGGGGGGTTCCATCGCCTCCGCCATAGATGCCGTTGCAAAGGGGGTTGAAATTATCCGCGTTCACGATGTTTCAGAAACCGTCCAAGCCATCAAGGTCGCGAAGGAACTCGCAACTGATGCTCAAAGTAAGTAGAAGGAAAACAAATGGGCAAAATTTTACTAGAAGGCATTGAAGTCATGGTTAGAATTGGTCTCCTTGAAGAGGAACTCTATGCCCCGCAGGATCTTTTATTATCGGTCGAAATTGAACACGATTTTTCAAAAATCGCTAAAACTGATGAAGTTGAGGATGGAATTGATTATCGTAACATTGTCGATCACACTCGAGATTTCTCACAAGCCTATGATGGTAAGACCCTTGAGAAGTATGCTTCTCTGCTTGCAGAGGATTTAAAGGGGAAATTTGGGGCTCAACGGGTTCGCTTATCCGTGGATAAACCTAGGTATGTCAAAAAACTTGGACTTCGACAAATTCGAGTAGAAGTTGAGTGCTGATGTTTACATAGGGTTAGGGGCAAACTTAGGAAACCCCTTAACCACTTTTGAAAAATGCCTCCCACTTATCGAAGGGTATTCTCAAATAATTTCGAGATCCAGGATCTATCGTTCGGCTCCCTATGGATTTGTAGATCAACCTTCATTTATTAATGCAGCCATCCGAATAGAAACCAACCTCCCGCCATTGGATCTGCTTAAGAAACTACAGGAAACCGAGAAAAACCTTGGAAAAAAAGTGATTCGTAAAAATGGACCAAGAGTAATC
Organism: Opitutia bacterium; assembly: GCA_002689665.1. Taxonomy (GTDB): domain Bacteria; phylum Verrucomicrobiota; class Verrucomicrobiia; order Opitutales; family Seribacteraceae; genus Seribacter. The sequence goes on from NZEN01000089.1 coordinate 851, forward strand.
GACCTCGATCTCTTGCTCTATGATGAACTTTCACTTGAGAATGACGACTTAGTGATTCCCCACCCGCGGATTTTGGACCGTGATTTTGTACTTCTTCCCCTGCTCGACTTAAACCCCGAACTTTCTCACCCATTCTGGGCTCCCAAAACACTGAAGTCCGCGTTAAGCGGACTTCAGCAAAAATTTGTTGAGAATGACCCCGAACCCTGGTAACTAACTGATTAAAATCAATCGTCGCTACCTCCTGCAAAGTGCATAAGGAACTGCACGATGTAGTAAAACAAAAGGGCAACCGAAGCGAAAAGAGAAAGAGAAGCAGCCACATGTTGATCGGTTCGATACTGGTGTAAAATATTGGATGTTGAATAGAGCACGGAACCACCTGCAAAGAGGATCATCACTGATGAAAAGATCAATCCCAGGGAGAAACCGAAAATCATGCTGCATGCGATGAATCCGAGTGCAACAAATGCTCCCATCGAAAGGATACCGCCCATAAAGGAAAAATCTTTTTTCGTGATGAAGACAGTTGCGGTGATGCCTCCGACCAATAGCAAAGTCATTAAACCAGCAGTAGGTATAAGTCCTTCACCACCAAAGTGGGTTGCGATAAAAAGCAGGGGGAGGAACACGATAGCCTCCGCAATGATGAACAATCCAAGTCCCAAGTACTGCATCTGTTGAGAACTTCCGGAGGTTGCCAATTTGTCAGCAATGTAACTCACTCCCATAAAAAGACCGAGAACGATCAACCAACTCATTCCACCTGTCATACTAGCTGCCAGTTTGGCCGCAAAAGGAGCATTAACCAAATAGTATTCAAGCCCGGTAAATAATAGAATTGCTACCGCAAGGTGAGCATAAGTCCGGCGAATAAATGCTGCTCTTTCCGCCGGCAGACTACTCGCTGCTGAATCAGACAATGAAAAGGTTTGTTCTCTCATAGGTGCTGTTGGATAAAAATAATAAGATTTAAGTATAGTTCGAAAGAGTGGTTTTGAAAGAATGAAATTGAATAAGCAAAAAATGACAATTTTTATGCATAATTTTTATTTTTTATTATTTATTACAAAATAATGAGAAATTAAAAAAAACATCAATTTAATTCTTTTCGACTTTTTTTTTGTTTATACGTAATAATACAAAATTAAGTGCTAAGTGACTAGTATCGAGCAATTTACACATAATTTTTATTACTTAATTCACAGCATTATTACATAATTTTCATAATCATCTATTTTTTATTTTTTTATTCTTATTTTTATTATTTTTTACAATGAGTCCTTGCCCACTCCTCCCATTACTATTCCTCCTTTTTCTATATAGTTCTGTATTTAGTCAAACCATTGTACCAGCTGGTCTTGGTGCAATGAATGCAAATCAACCGGATCGAAATACGGCGGTTTTATCAGGAAACCTCCTCCGTAGCGGCGGCCAGAACCCTACAGTCAAGATTGTATGGGGTGATGAAGACCGGGGTGCCAACGCCTCTGCCCTTTCTACTTGGGACAACACGGTAACTATATCCACAAATCAGGATGTCGGAGCTTTTTCCACTACCATCACCATTCCCAATCAGGAAAAAATTTATTATTTTCGATCGGTAGCGGAGAATGCTGGAGGCACGGTTGTTTCTCGCTCTCTCGGAGTTCTCAACCCTTCCGCACCTGTTGGAGTTGCAGATTTACGGGGACGGTGGTCATTCGACGATGACAATTTTACTGTTACCGCTTCTCCCCGTGAATTTTCAGGGCTCAAACTATGGTTGGATGCAAGTGAACTTTCAAGTTCTCAATCAACATGGACTGATAAGAGTGGAAATTCGAATTCTGCTACAAAAACTGGGAACCCAGTAGTTTTAGAAAACGACCAGAATGGACTATCCGTTATGAATTACACTGGTAACGGACAGTATCATGATTTCTCCGCAATCTCTGACATAAGAACTGTTTTCTGGGTAGTTTCGCAGGACTCCAGTGTCAATGGCTCCGGATATCGCTTTCTGCTATGCGGTGCTTCCAACTCTGACTTTCATAATAACGCTAATGGAAAATTCTGGGGTAGCTCCGCCAACGACAACATTGAATTTGGATACACTCGCATGAATGGTACAGATCTTTCCGGAGACACGAATTACCCCAATGATCTTTCCATCGTTTCCTTAAGAACAAATGGTAATGTATCGGCGGACCGTTTTGGTCAGGATCGTGGTTTTAATGGTAGGCAGTGGGTTGGAAAATTGGGTGAACTCCTTATTTACAACCAAGTTCTTACTGATTCAGAAACAGCAAAGATCGAAACCTATCTCTCGAAAAAATGGGGTATTACACTGGCATCCAATGCTGAAAGATTCAACTTAGCAGCAAAGGATTCCTCAAAAAATAATCATCATGGAATTCTTAGAAAAACATTTTCTCCCTCCGACTTATCAACTCTTAATCTATGGTTGGACGCAAGCGACAGTGCTACCATAAGCCATTCATCGAATGCCGTCAGTCAGTGGAATGACAAAAGCGGAAATAACCACCACGCCACTGCCTCTTCAGGGCAGGAACCGAGCACTGGTTCTTTAACAATTAACGGTAGGAATTCCCTGACTTTAGGATCTGGAAAAAAGATTTCAAGCACCTCTCCATCGAATGCGAACTGGCAGGATCTTTACATTGTTGCAAAGTGGAATGGGGGAGCGAACTTTAATAGTTATGATGGCCTCTTCACGGGTACTTCAAATGTTAACGGGGACATCGGAATTATTGGCCATCAAGGAACAACCAATCTGTATTCCACGAACTGGTTTAATAACATTTATTTGAATGGGGCAACCTCCTCTGTAAATGGTGTTCTAGGAACGATGTCCTCCAATTTCATCCTTTCCGTATCAGCTAATTCCGCTGTTTCAGTAAATGGATTTTTGATCGGACAGGACAGATCAAATGGAGGGCGGCATTGGAATGGGGTCATTGGAGAAGTTATTGCATTTGGGAGCAAGCTTCCTGTTACCAATCGTCAAAAAGTTGAAGGTTACCTCGCTCATAAATGGGGATTAAGGAACAGCCTTCCTAATACCCACCCTTGGAAAGACGCACATCCTCTAGAAGAAGGATCTCCAGGCTTCATTACCGATACGCCTTTTGGAGACGGCAAAGCAATCGACCTAGTTGATGGACATGTGGAAATTTCTACAGGCGATAACGAAGAAATTTTTGACGGAAATAGTACCTTTTCCTTTTCTGCATGGGTTAAGGGGTGGCCTGGAGAAGAATATGAATCCATAGCATCAAAAGACTATGTTATTCCCAAGATGAACCCTAGGAGTTCACTCAAAGTTTGGCTGGATGCAAACCAGGCTAAAAATTTAGCAAAAGACAGTGCGGGTACGCCCCCGAGCAATGGAAACGCAATTGTCAAATGGAATGACTTGAGCGGAAACGGTCATCACGCAGTTCCAAGAAGTGGCTCTCCGACTTGGCTCAATACAGGTTTTAATCAAAAGCCCACCGTTAGGCTAAATAATCAATCCTTGAAATTAGTAAACAGTGCCGTTCCCTTTGACGCTTGGTCAGAAATCACTGTAATTGCTGCGTTTTACCAAGATGCAGACCAAAATTTTGCAACTATTTTCGGAAAATCTAATTATGCCGGTTGGCTTTCCAATACAAGGGATTTGGCATGGTCGGTATTTACCCATCGTCTGGACGGTGGACATAACAAATGGGGTCCTGCAGTTATAACTGGTACGCAAACTGCAAATTACTATGGGCACGGACTAAACAAGGCATTGCAGGCACCCGAGAACGGTGGTCCGGGTCAATTAACCTTTAGCTATTCATCAGGGAGTTTCATTGTCAGAGTAAATGGCCAGCAATTAAAAACGCACAGCGGGCTAACCGGTTCAATTCAATCAAAATCGGGCTTGGATGTTACTATTGGTGGTCATCATAATGGAGGTGGCAAAAACAAAATCCGGATCTCCGAATTCATGATTTTCAAAGAGGATTTAAGTATAGCTGACCGTGACAAAATCGAAGGGTACCTTGCGTATAAATGGGGAATTATCGAAAATCTTCCACCTGATCACACCTATAAAAACCTTGAAGGCTGGTCTATTGGACGGGGATTGGAAAAAGATGATATAAGATCCAGTATTTCAGGAGTGGGAGGGACTCGGATCGCATCTCATACTTCTTCACTATCGACGGATGAACAATGGCACCACCTTGTTTCCACTTATGACGGGGGCACCCGAAAAATTTACCTCGATGGCACCGAGGTTTCTTCTTCTTTAGCATCAGGTTCAGTATCATCAACTGCCGCAACTTTACTGTTGGGTGCATCGGACATGAATGCAACCGCTGGTACCATTTCCGCAGCAAGGCATAGTGGTATAAAGCTTGATGAGGTCCGCTTCTACACGAGCGGACTTACTGCCCCACAAGTCACTGCACTGTACAACTTTGGTAAGGGAGACATGGGAAATATCGGTGAATTCGCAATTCTTCCAACAAAGATTAACGGTGTAAAAGGAACCGCATTGTCTACAACTGTAACCGCAGCTTTCCCAAATGCTTACTACGAGGCTGTCAATCTTACACCTGGATTGGGGATCAATTCAGCAACTGGAGAAATATCCGGTACTCCCACTGTTGGAGGAGTTGGTTCAATCACAGTAATTGCTCGAAATGCAGCGGGAAAAAGAGCGGTGACCACAATTCCATATGACAGTAATCCATCGGGTCCAGCCATATCTTTCCCCACCCTCTCTCCTGCAAGTGATCATGCCGTTGTCATGGGCGAAATCAGTCACTCTGGAGGCGAGGAAAACTCCATTGATCTGATTTGGGGAACGAATGCAACACGAGTGGCTACTCAGTTCAGCGATTTACTGGCACTAGACTCTTCTACAACTTATCGATATCAAAGCTATCTCCCTTCGGGTCCTGATCTTTTACTTTGGCTGGATGCGGACGATAACAGCACAATTACTCATACCTCTAATGCGGTTAGCCAGTGGAATGATAAAAGTGGAAATGGATACGACGCAAATGCTCCATCAGGAGCAGAACCAACAACTGGTTCTGCAACAATTAATAGCAAAAATGTACTAACATGGAGTCTCGGAAAAAAAATGAATCGAAGCACTCCCTCTGGTGCAAACTGGCAAGATGTATATGTTGTAGGTCAGTGGACGGGTGGATCAACATTCGACAATGTACCTGGTATTTTTGGTGGAACAACGGGTAATAACTCAGACAACGGCGTAGTAGGAGGAAACAACAGCGGTGCAGGCTTATGGTTTTCAAACTGGACTGATGACTTTTACATAAATGGAACTACTAATAATGGTAGCAATGTGGTTTCTACCATGTCGTCTCCCTTCCTTATTTCATTTTCAAAAAACAGTGCTGTTTCTATAACCGGTTACCAAGTGGGTGCAGACCGGACGATTGGGGGCAGGGAATGGAAAGGTCATTTCGGAGAAGTTATTGCATTTGGGACTAAACTTCCTGATACAACCCGTCAAAAAGTAGAAGGTTATCTAGCACACAAATGGGGGCTAACCTCTACTTTACCCGGATCTCATCCTTACAAATCCTCCAAACCCCTTGGGTGGAACCCATCCCTGCAAGCATCGGAAAATCTTGAAGCAAGTGCAGAGAGTGTTGGGGTTGGTAAGGAGGGCTTTTATGGCACAACAATATCCGGACTAACTGCTGGAGAAACATATTATTACCGCCTTCGAAGCCAGGGGAGAATTAACCCAAAGAGTGTTTCCGGAGCCAATCTAAAACTTTGGCTTGATGCGAGTAAACTATCCACATCAGATGCCACTTGGAATGATTTGTCAGGGAACGGTAATCATGCTGCAAAAAACGGATCTCCCTCAGTAGTAGCAAATGCACAGAATGGTCTCTCCGTCATGCATTACACCGGAAACGGTCAGCGACATAAATTCAATATGATTACCGATATCAGAACAGTATTTTGGGTCATTTCAATTGATCAAGCGTACAGTTCTTCCGGGTTTAGGTATGTTTTAAGCGATTCATCGAAGCATCCACATTGGCATAACAATAACAATGGTAAACTTTTTGGGGGGCATTCAAATACGCATGTCCGAAATGCTAGCACACGTTTGAATGGAACAACTGTAAATGGATCTAATACCAATCAACCTACTAGCCTTTCGATCCTTTCAGTTAAAACAACTGGTGATGTCCATGCCGATCAGTTTGGCTACGATCGCTCCATCACCTCTCGTCAATGGATAGGAAAACTAGGAGAACTGATTATATATAACTCAGATTTATCTGATAGTGATATTGTTAAAGTTGAAGGCTACTTGGCCCACAAATGGGGACTCACTTCTACTCTACCAAGTACTCACGCCTATAAAACTAGCCCTGCACTCTCCCAAACTACTTGGAGTTCCGTTCAATCTTTTACGACTCCAACGAATGTTACTGCTCCTGTTTTGGGATCTCTTGGTACGGCTAACCTTACTAAAACCACTGCGGATCTTGAAGCCACACTCTCGGATAATGGGAATGCTGCGACGAGTTTAGTCTTTTATTGGGGAGACAACGACGCCGGAACCAACCCATCTTCATGGGATTCAAACTTTACTGTTTCCAATGCCCAGGAAGGAACGCTTCGTAAATCCCTTACAGGATTAACTGGCGGAACCACTTATTACTTTCGTGCTTACGCCTCCAATTGGAAAGGCAATGCCTGGGCAAGCACAACACGAAGTTTTACCACTGTTACAAGTACTACCCGAGATACTCCTGTGCGTAATGCCGATCTCAAAGGTTGGTGGAAATTTGATGGTGACTTACAAGATTCATCTGGCAATAAAAATCACGCAACCGGTGCGTTTATTTGGAACCCCACAATGGTTCCAAACATCAACCTTTGGGTTGATGCCAGCGAAACCTCAACCATCGCGACCGTTGGCGGCACAACGGATGTCGATACTTGGGCTAACAAACTTGACCCTACCGTAAAACTCCACGGTCATTCCACAAATAAACCTTCAACCGGAAGTGTGATCAACGGACTGAACGCGATTCATTTTGATAGGCGTAGCGATAATAACATTGAACATATATTTGCGAAAAAGAATGGTTCGAGTAATTGGAATCCAGCAGGTGTTAATGGGGTGGTTTCAGGGAAGGTGCAGGATGTAGCTATCCTGATGTCAGCCCGGTTGGATGCAAAGAGGAGGTCAACTTTCGCATTTGGTATGGGCTGGGGTGATCATTTTCCATGGAACAACGGTCAGGTTTTTTGGAAATATTCAGATGCACGTGCCAATGTTACCATTGGAAATAACGGTGATATTATGCTGATCACCATGCGGTACTCCAAAACCAATGGAAAACAGGAAATCTTCCTTAACGGAAAGTCTATCTTAGATAAACCAAGAACCAACGATTATGGAACCGGAAATATGTCTGCATTTACATTTCCTGCAACCCACTCTCCGGGTGGGTGGGGAACTGAGTGGACAGTCGGTGAGATTATTGCCATAGGAGGAACCTTAAATGATGTAGACCGCCAAAGACTCGAAGGTTATCTGGCACATAAATGGGGATTGGGAGATAAACTACCCAGTGATCACGCAAATAAGATCGACAGAGTAGAAATTTTGGGAGATTCGCCTTTCTCCAACGATGTAGCCTCTGGGACTGGACAATCATTTGATCTTTCTAACGGAACTTTTGCTACTATTTCCACCGGTGGCACAGAGGATATCTTCGATGGAGACTCGAATTTCACTGTCTCTTTATGGATGAAAGGGTGGCCTGATTCGGCTGGAGAATCCATTGTAAATAAAGATCATTTTACTCCGAGTGCATATGGTGATATCCAATCTTGGCTGGACTCAAGTGTGTCAAGCTCCTTGAGCAAGGATTCTACAGGAACACTTTCAGCCAATGGAGATGTTGTGTATAAATGGAATGACTTAAGTGGCAACGGACATCATGCAATTACTTATGATAGTTCTCCAGTGCTTAACGCAACTGGATTCAATTCCAAACCTACTGTAGCATTCACTAACGACACCATGGTTCTGGAAGGAAGCGCCACTTCCTTTGCAGAATGGGCAAACTTTACTATAATAATGACATGGAAAGTTCCTGGTGGTCATACCTGGACAACATTACTTGGAAGAGCTGCTTCTAATAACACGACTACCAATGCAACATGGCTGCTCAATGCCAGACGAGCAGATCAAAATCCCCCAAAGTACAGGTTTAGAGTGAATGGTCCTTCTTCACAAAGCACTCCTGAAATTCATGACATTGCTATGAAGAGTAACAATATCTTAATGCTCAGCTACGATGGAAGTCATATTCGGGCTTTCTTAAACGGGAACTCCAAAATTTACACAGCTTTCTCGAATGGTCTTCGAAACACCTCCTACCCATTATCTCTTGGCGGAGAAAGTGATGGTGGTAGTGGACCCAGTATAAACTTCTCCGAGATTATGGTTTTCAAGAATGCATTGGACAACTCCAACCGTGAAATCATCGAAGGTTACCTTGCCCACAAGTGGGGATTATCCGGTTCATTACCTAGTTCTCACACTTACAAATCAAATGCTCCTACAGTTGGAGGATGGTCGGTCAGACAGTCTTCCACCGGTGACGATAAAATTTCAATTTCTATGGAAGGTGCCGGTGGTGAATTTTCCCAGAATGTTCCAATGAATGATGATTCCTGGCACCACCTAGCCACTACCTTTGGAGGGGGAAACAAGAAGATTTATGTGGATGGAGAAGAAGTCGCGAGTGCAAGTCAGTCTGGTAATGTAACAGATTCAGTTTTTAAATTAGTCTTAGGTGACACTAGTACAAGTGGATCGAACAAGCCAAAAATTGACGATGTTCGATTTTACCGGGGATTTTTAAATGCAAGTGAGATTTCTGCTATTTACAACGGTGGAGTTGGAGATGTTGGAGCACCGAAGTTTGCTATTACAAGTTCAGAATCTATCTCCGGAGCTAAGGGAAAATCAATCTCTTACCAAGTAGAGGTCGATACAGCGTATGGATTGGCTGGTCATAATACTGCGATCACCTATTCACTCCTTAATGCTCCGAGCTGGCTCAGTGTGGATTCATCTTCCGGGCTTGTCACGGGCACTGCGCACTCCTCTGGTACCTACACTTTTGATGTCAAGGGGGTAAATTCGCTCGGATCAAATATAAAGACAGTCACCCTTTCTGTTTTTGATTATTCCGAATGGAATTACGCTCTTTCATTCACCACGGATTACAGCGGAAATACTCCCCTCAAAGATTGGAATATGCTAGTCAGGCTTTCAGAAACCGATAGCAATGGAACAGGAAACCGCGGTTTTAGATACGCTCAGGCCCGTTCCAATGGAAGTGATTTGCGATTCCTTGATAAGTCAGGATCTGAACTCAAGTACGAAATTGCCAACTGGAACCCCGCCGGCGAATCACACATTTGGGTTAATATTCCCTCTTTAAAATCTGATGCTAACATCACCATGTACTGGGGCAACCCTAGTGCTGGTCTTCCCACCTATGCGAATGACGGAAGCGTCTGGAAAGACTACTTTGGTGTTTATCACCTCGAACAGAACATCGGTTCCGCACAGGATTCAAGTCCCTTAAACAACCATCTTACCTCTCTTAATTCGCCTACTCTGGTTTCCTCCGGTATGGCGGGCAATGCATACTCATCGACAAGCAGTTCTTCAAATGGATTTCTATCAAATTCAGTTGCAGGCTTAATCCAAGGAAAAGAAGGCACTTATAATATCTGGGCAAAAACACCCAGTAACCCCGCTGATTTTAAATACTGGTTTGGATTGGAATATAATTCAAATAATTCCAAGGGGATTGGAATTCGAACAAATGACACCTCTCCTCCCAATGTAAGAGGAGTTGCAAATGGAACCACCATCATTGGTACACCTAATGACAATGTTGGCTCTGGAAATTGGCAAATGCTTAGCTTAAAAGTCAAGGACGGGTACGCATCGCTTTATGTCGATGGTAGCCTGGATGGTACCGCCGCTTGGTTTCACCCCGGAAAAAATGCAATCTCTGGTCTCTCCTTGGCACGGGGAATTACAAGTGCTGGACCTGATGCAACTATTGATGAGGCTACATTCTCGAAAGTGGCAAGAACCAGCAACTGGCTAACGGCCAGTTTCAACAATCAAAAACCTAACTCGGCCTATCTGAATTTTGGTAATCTTCTAGGTCCCATCAGTTTGAATGACCTCACTGGCACAAAAGTTTACGGGAAGAAAGACAGTTCCCTAGCTCATACAATAAGCTTTTCCGGTAGTGGTTCCCTATCAGCAACGGGACTTCCTCCTGGGCTATCTATAAACGCTGCAACCGGTGTGATAAGCGGAGACACTAGTGTGGTCGGTTCACAATCTTTCACCATCACTGCCACGGGCACCACTGCTGGGGGGGGAAGTGTAACTGTGTCCAAGCAGTACCAAATCGTCATTTCCGATCCTGCCTCGTTCCCTTTCTCCGTAAACCTGACCATTCCCGCAAGCCAGGTAAATTCTATTCTTACCGACTTCCCTTTGCTTGTGTCCCTAAGTTCCTCGATAAGCGGATTTTCTTATAATGCATTCCTTGACTCTGATGGAGATGGTATCAGGACGGGTGGCGATCTTCGATTTTTTGCTTCTAATGGACAGGAACTTTCCTATGAACTTGCCGACTGGAACAGCTCTGGGGTGTCTCGTGTATGGGTGAAAGTCCCTACTCTTTCAAGTGGCATTGATACAATCATCACCGCAGTCTGGGGAAAACCGGGCACTGAGACCACCACTCCGGACTATGCTACCAACGATTCCGTATGGTCCAACGGATTCCATGGGGTTTGGCACTTGGATAAAATGGTCAGTAATTCCCTTTCTGATTCTTCCCCGAATGGCTTCCATGCCATTTCCGTCAATGGAGCTCTGGTGGGGTCCGGACAGATTGGTCATGGTATCATTCTCGATGGCACGGATGATTATGTAAACCTAGGCAGGGAAGCGGGTAATCCTGGCAGTACAATCGGCACTTCCTTTTGGGTAAAATCAAATGGGCCCCGTAACCGAATACTTTCAAATAAGGAAACGACTAGTGGTACCACAGGTTGGGAAATTTTTGCCGGCAGCTCAGATACGAGGGTATACCTTAAGGGTAGCGGTTCCAGTACAAGATCTAAAGATGTAGTAACAAGTTGGGCTGCATCGAACTGGCATTATGTGGCAGCAGGATACCATGCGGACGGTAGTCTAAGTCTGCAAGTCGATGGCGTAAATTATAATGTCCAAAATCCAGTGGAAAGCGTATTTTCATCAACACGCGATCTTCGCCTTGGGGATGCATCTGATACTGCAACAGAATGGAATGGTGCTTTTGATGAAGTCCGTATATCCAATGTGGTACGATCAGCAGACTGGGCCAAAGCGGAATATGACAACCAAAAGAGCTCACAAACCCTGGTAACTTACGGAAGTGTCACCGGTCCCCGTATCGTCACCTCTCCTCTTACTGCCTCAGCCACTGTGGGCACATCCTTTAGCTATAATATCACCGCTACCACTGCCGGTGGAGCACCTACCAGCTACGCAGCCATCGATCTTCCTGCAGGCCTTTCTTTCACCGCATCTTCAGGTGCAATCACTGGTACCCCAACCCTCGCCGGCTCCTTCTCCATCCCTTTGGTCGTAAGTTATGGAAATGATGACGGTAATCTTACCGATTTTGATAGTGCCAATGATCAACTCGGGGCACTCTTTGCACCAGTAAACCCGGGAGACCCTGATCAAGTTCTACTTAAGCTCAGCATACAAGCACTCCCTCCATCGGTTGCAACTCTTGCTGCCACCTCAGTCAGTGCCACACAGGCAACCCTTGAAGGAAATGTAATTTCCTCAGGTGGAGATGCTCCTGCTATAACCATTTATTATGGAACAAGCGACGGAGCGGACAATTCTGCCAGCTGGTCAAATTCTATCGAACTTGGACAGCTTGGGGCAGGAACTTTCTCCTACCCTCTTGGTGACCTAACTCCTTCCACCTCCTATCACTACCGGGTGAGGGCAGTCAATTCAGCTGCTTTGCAGGGTGTCTGGGCGACTTCTTCTCAGAGCTTTAATACTCCTGCCTCAACCAATCCGGTTGTGGCAAATGGGGCCGTTGTCAATGCCTCAGGTACACAGGTTACCCTTCAGGGGCGTGTAATTAGCCCGGGTAACGGATCTATCGACCAGGGTACATCCAGCTTTAGTGCCAACCGCTATGAAAGTCTGATGCTCTGGCTTGATGCGAATGATAGCTCCACTCTTGATCAAGGATATTCAAGCGGAGAAACTGGTGCACCAGCTAATAACAACAAGGTGGGATTCTGGGCTGACAAAAGTGGGAAAGGATACCATGCAGTTGCCAACCGTAAGCTATCAGACAGACGACCAGTCTATCAGACAACTGGATTTAACAGCAAACCCACTCTCAGGTTCGACGGGAGCAATGATATAATGGTAATTAGTGGAAGTGAATCCGCTTTCGACGCATGGGATGAGATGAGTGTTTTTATTGTTTTCCAGGGAGACAATATTTCTAACTGGAGAAGAATCATCAATAAACGTGACACATCAGGCGGTTGGATATTTTCCAGAGGAACTTCAGATCGTGCTTATGTCTATATTTACGGTACCAGTGACCGCGACGATCGAAATTCAAACCATTCTGGAAATTGGAACAATACTCAGATTTTCACTCTCCAATATGGTAAAGGAACCAGAAAATGGTATTTCGACGGCGTGGCGGATGCCACATTTAATGATGTGGGCACCATTCAGTCCAGCAGCGATACACCACTTACCCTCGCCGGAAGAGTCGATGTTACCGGTAACGAACACAGTGAAGCCCGTGTAAAGTTTTCAGAAATTCTCATTTTCAAAAACCGGCTCGCACTACCTGATCAAAGAAAAGTGGAAGGATATCTTGCCCATAAATGGGGACTTACCGGTAATTTGGATAGTTCCCATGCATATAAAAGTTCTCCTCCCGCCTTCAATGACCCAATTTCCGCAGTTGATCTGACCCTTTACTGGGGACCAAATGATGGGGGTACCAATGGGGCAATCTGGGAAAACAATGTCAGCCTAGGTAGATTTTACGCCGAGGAAAAAGTGAATGGTTTCTCAGCAAAAGCCTACGAAATCACATCTTCACTTGCTAAAGGGCAGGTTGCAATCGATTATTTTGCAGACATTAACAAATTACTCGCTCTTCCACCCTCAGGGAGTGCTATTATTCAGGGAGATCCGGGCAATCCAGCGGGAACAGGTATGTACCTTAGCGGTGATGCAGATTTCAGGCATTTTGAAATGGGATTCAATGTGGGCGCAGACCGTTTCATGATGATACTTGAAACCGACTTTCTCGCTCCTACGACTGGAAGTTATACTTTCCGAAGTGATATAAATCAGGATAAGTCAATGCTTTGGATCGATCTTGATCAAAATGGAAAATATGAGCGTGTAGGAAAAGCCGGTGCGGAACGCTTGTCATCTATAGAATTGCCAGGAGATATAACTTTTGACTCAGTTACTCTATCTGCCGGCCAATCCTATAAAATGGCTTTTATGCTTGGAGGTATTGGCGGAACCCATCAATGGGAACTAAAATATAAAACCCCTGCTATGGGTTCTTTGGCAAGAATTAAACCCCTTCAATCATCACAGGACGGACTATTTACCACGACCAGACTTTCCAACCAGTCAATCGGAGATCTTCAGACCAAACTTGAAGCCAATGCAACTGGTTTGATTGCGGGAAATACATACTATTATCGGATTAAGGGAGCCAATTCTGCAAGTGACTGGGCCGATGCGACCGGCACTTTTGTGGCCGAATCAGCTATTTCCCAGTCTGCCGGAACTCTCACTTTCGATACAGATGGTCCTACTCCACGCTGGTCATCTTCCGACGGTCGAAGCGGAACCGGACAGATCATCACCGCCACCTTTCTTGACAGCCAGTCCAATAGTATTTCTTACAAGACGGCTAAGTTTGATTTCAATAGCCTTGCGGTCGGAGATGGTGTCAAGGTCCATCTACTAGGATCCAATCCACTTCATCTTCAAATTTCTGGCGATGCCACGATTTCCGCAACCCTCGATCTCAATGGAACCAGTGCACTCGATAGCTCGAGTAGTGTTAATGAACTTTTCGAAACAATTGGTAGGCTAGGCGGAGGCATTGGCGGAAAAAATATAACAGGTGGTAATTTAGGTGCCCCCGGTGGTGGCCCATCTCATCTCGCTAATCCCTATCAATTTAATTCCGGAGGTAAGCCCCATCCAGGACATGATGACTACCGGTCAAGCGGTCTAGTCGGAGGAAACGCAGCCGGTGGAGGAAGCTATGGCGGAATCGGAGGACGTCCCGAACCCACGGGAGGAGTTGGCTACAACAATACCACGATTTCAGCATCGGGTAAGACATATGGTGTACCTGAACTCACTCAACTGCTCGCTGGTTCTGGAGGTGGGGGCAGCGCCAGACGTGGTGGAGGATCAGGTGCAGGTGCGATTAAAGTCGTTGCTACCGGCACGCTAACGATTGGTGGTGATATCTGGGCCGTGGGTGGAAAAGGTGGTAAGGTGACAACAACCACTAATCCTCCCTCAGTAGGAGGCTCGGGCTCGGGCGGTGCGATTTACTTGAAAGCTCCTAACTTGGTTATTCAAAACGGCGTCAAAATAAGTGCGAATGGGGGTGCCAGTGCAAATGGAATAACTGGTAATGCGGGATACTCATCAGATGGAGGAGAAGCTGGGGCTGCCGCAGGTGGTGGTGGGCGTATCTATCTGGAAGCCAGCCAGTCTCTGGTTAACCATGCAAGTTCCACTCATTCAAATCTCACTGCTTCTGGTGGTCAGAGTGCAGGAGCAAGGCATGGTACGGATGGAACTGTTAAGATCATTCGTCCACAAGTCAGTTCCCTAAGTTTCTCCACAGGGACTCTCATAATTGATACTGATAATGCAGAGATCAATCATAGTGATGGTTCCTTTCTCGCCGGCACCCTGGTGGATAAATCATTAACCTTAAATGACGGGACGGCAGTGAACTACAAAGTTTGCGTCTTCACAGCTGACTCCATCAGTATTGGATCCGGTGTAGTCGTAAATTTGACTGGTAAAAACGCACTGTCTTTGCGGACTCGAAACAATGGAAACCTGAGCATTGGTACTCAATTGATTGCAAATGGCGGAAACTCACCCGACAGTACAGATCCAGGACTTGGCAAGCTCGGAGGTTTTGACGGA
>NZEN01000090.1 GCA_002689665.1 Opitutia bacterium
ACGTTCCAGTCACCAATCGGTTGGTTGAATGAAGAGGCTTCATTGAACATCGAGCCCATGATTGTGACAGCGGAGACATTCCAGTCACCAATCGGTTGGTTGAATGAGGATGCACCATTGAAAGTATTGCTCATTGTCTGAACGGAGGATACATCCCAATTACCAATCGGTTGGTTGAAAGAAGAGGCATTCATAAACATATGCCACATGTTGGTGACAGCTGTAGTATTCCAATCGCCTATCGGTTGATTAAATAACCTAGCATCAGCAAACATATATCCCATTATCGTAACATTACTCACATCCCAATTGCCGATGTCCTCATTAAAATTGCTCCGATCCTTAAATGCACTAGCCATATTCGTCACTGCGGAAACATTCCAGTCACTGATGTGGCCATAGATGGCGGTGGCGTTCGCCTCGTCCGAGAACCACAGGTTTACCGCGGTCTGAAAATTGGAATCGTTAAGCGGGGTGCTCCCGACATAGCTCGACCAATCGTAAGACCAGTTTGGATTAGTCTTAAATGCATAATGGATCGCAGCTTTGTTGGGGTCCGAAAGAGATGTTGCTCCGCCAAACATACTTGTTAAGTGGGTAGCTGCGGAAATATTCCAATCACTCAGGTTCTGATTGAATGAAAGAGAGTCTCTAAATGCTTGTCCCATATTAGTTACATTTGAAGTATCCCATTGGCTGATATTTTGATCAAAATTTACTGCATGTCTGAACATCGACCCCAAGTTTGTAGCTGAAGAGATGTCCCAATTCGAAATATCCTGATTGAAACTTACGGCATTTTTAAACATTTCACTGAAAGAAAGGACATCAGAGACATCCCAGTTTCCTATTGGCTTATTAAAAGATGATGCATCCTTAAACATGCTATCCATATTTGTGACCCCGGACGTATCCCACTGCGAAATGTCCTGATTGAAATGAGTAGCTCCATTGAAAACTCCTCTCATTGTTGTTAACGAAGAAGTATCCCAATTTCCGACTGGTTGGTTGAATAAACTAGCACCATGAAAAAGGCTATTGAGATTGGAAACTTTCCCTATATCCCAATTTTCAATTGGTTGGTTGAAAGAGGACGCATCGCGAAACATCTCGTTCATTTGGGTTACGGAAGATGTATCCCAATTTGCAATAGTCTGATTAAAATCGGCTGCTCCGTAAAACATCTGACTCATAATCGTTACATTACTCGTAATCCAATTACTAATGGCATGATTGAAAGAAGATGCATTCTTGAACATGGCATTCATACTTGTTACCGCAGAGGTGTCCCAATTTCCAATTGGTTGATTAAAGGATGTAGAACCACCAAACATCTCTCCCATTGCAACAACTGATGAAGTATTCCAGTCACCGACTGGTTGATTGAAAGCAATAGCTCTTTTGAAAAAGTAGGTAAAGTGAGTTGTGTTTGATGTATCCCAATTTCCAATTGGCTGATTAAAGGAAGATGCTCCTTCGAAAATCGAAAGAAAAGTCGTGGCTGATGAAGTATCCCAATTTCCAATTGGTTGATTGAAAGAGGAAGCATTCTTAAACATCCTTACGAAGCTTGTAACATTACCTACATCCCATGTGCCTATATCTTCATTGAAATCAGTCCTATCATTGAAAGCTTCCGACATATCCGTAACTGCGGAAACATTCCAGTCGCTGATGTGCCCGTAGGTGGCATTGGCATCAGCCTGGTTGGAAAACCATAGAGTAATTGCGGTTTGGAAGTTGGAATCGTTAATTATGACGAATTGACGCCAGTCGTGATCTCGTATCCATGACCAATGGCCTGAGAAAGTTAATTGAATACGACCTTTATTCGTATCTGATAGAGCGGATGCTCCACAAAACATACAATCTCTTCTTGTATTGGAATTAATCTTCCAACTACTGATGTCCTGGTTAAATGCGTGATTACTTCTAAACATGTCTATCATATTATTAACTGCAGATACATTCCAGTCGCTGATATCTTGGTTAAAAGAATTTGCTGACCTAAACATTCTTTTCATCCTCGTAACACTCGATGTGTCCCATTGGCCAATATTTTGATTGAAGGAAGATGCATAATCAAACATCTGCTCCATGCTTGTGACATTGCTGACATCCCAACCACCAATATCCTCATTGAAAGTTGTCCGCCCTCTGAATGCTTCAACCATATTTGTCACTGCAGATGTATTCCAGTCGCTGATGTGCCCATAAGTGGCTGTAGCATTGGTCTCGTCCGAGAACCATAGGTTTATCGCCGTTTGAAAATTTGAATCTGTTAATGGAATTTTTGGCTTCTCCAAATTATAAAGAGCGAAAACTTCAGCGGTCGTCAAGGCTCTGTCGTAGATACGAACGTCGTCGATTAGGCCATTAAAAAAGGCTGCACCCGCACCATCAAAGCCGATATACCAAGTTTCATGTGCTTGGCCCAAGTCACCACCTTGGGTAACACCAATTTTCGTTTCATCAACTGATCCGTTAACAATAATTTGGCCGACGCTACCTTGTCTTGTGAAAACTACTTTAATCCACTCGGATATATCGTAGTCATTATCGCTAATAATCTTTGAGTTCGTTCCTCCGTCTTGTTCAGAGTAGAATCTCATTCTTCCTGATTGATCAAAACCAGTTCTAAGAAAGTTGTTATTATAATTACTTTTATTAGACGTTAAATACATCCAATCCGTTATTGTACCATTAACTTTAAACCATAAAGAAATCGACGCTCCTCCACTCCCTACATCCCATAAGGTTGGCAGGTTAATCTTATCATCCACTCCATCAAAACTGTAAGCTTTATTTATGTGCCCATGGCGGTCGATCGCTAAGGTCGCCCCATGGACCGTCCCATGATTACCGTTGCCCGACATATCCGATGCATTGCCATCGAAGGGATACCATGCAACCAGTCCGTTATTGAGATCAGCCTGTAAAAAACGGGAGGAAAAAAAGAGCACAAAAAGTCCGCAGATAAGATGTCTCAAGATATGCCCTGCCCTCTTCATATGATCATGTAATTAAATTGCCCAATTTAACTTCTTGATAAACTATTAGCAAAAACAAGTATTTTGCTACTCTTTTTTTATGTTTTTACTGAAAACTTGTTTCCCGACATGCAAGGCTGAGATCTATGCCTGCTCGTCCAGGATTTTCTTGATGTATGGAAAGAGGAGATACATAGAGATTCCCAGCAAAATCATGCCGAAAGTACTATTCCCTTTGGTGCAGGAATTTAAACTGAAACTCATCAGAACAATCCCAAGAAAGAAACGGCCAGCCTTTTTCGCAAAGTCCTGATTTTTATCCAGCTCTTTTTTTCGTGAATCTGCATTAATTCTAAGATCCTCGGCCAATACGGCTTTTTCTTTTTCGGTCAGTGAGGTTACTCCAAACTCATACCGTTTATTACGTAGTTCCTCGAGGTAATGATGATCAATCTTTATCGGCTCTTCAGAACTTTTGGGTAAAGGGGGGGGCTGTAAATCTTTACTCAGTTCTTTTTTCGCAGAACTTTGAGGCAAAGGAGGAGGTTGTAAATTTTCCCGGTTTTCTTGTGCTTGGACAGCTGTAGGGGTTTCCTGTTTTTTCGGTTGGTCTGAGGCTCGTGCAACTCCTCGATGATCACCCAAGATCGGCTTTACTTGATCGACTGGTCCTTGGGCAATTTTCGATTCCTTTTCGGTTACTGGGTATTCATCAAAAGGCGAAGAAGAAACCCCATTAAACGGAGTCTCTGAACCAATGTCCTTGATTGCTTCTGCTTTCTCAGTATCTAAATCGTGAGTAATCGCAGATTCCTTAATGGATGGTTCCTCCTCAGCCAGTCGTAATTTACTTTCCCCAATCTTTTGTGCATCAGAAACTTGTCTTTCCGGGCTGTCCATAAGATCAACTTCTTGTATTTCAGAAACTGAATCATCTGCTGAAGATATCACGGCAGGCTCGACGTTCTGAACTGGCTCAGGCTCCTCTTTGACGGATTTCCCAAAGATGACCCGCTGGTACAAATTATCCAATTCAATGACAGTAACAGTAAGCGTAAATTTCTCGTCTTTGGTGAGGTTTGCGACCCAAGTATTTTCTGAGGGAGGAAGAAGAATCGAGCATTCAAGCTCAGTATTTTCAAACTGAGCGATGACAGTCATACCGTCTTTGAATTCATCGCCCAAACGACTTGCAAAAGTAGAACTGGATTCAATAAATGAAAAAGTGAATTCTGTCTTAAAGCCTACAAAGGGCTTCATCATTGCCTCAGATTCTGAACTGAGCCGTCTAGTCTCCTTCAGATCTTTGAGGGTATCTATAAGCTTAGTTTGAATCACGATTAGTAAACTATATGCAAATATAACTAATCTGTTCGATGAAAAAGTTTAGGGGGTGGGAGGAATCTAAAATTTTCCGAAATTGATTTTTTTTGCAGGGATTTACTTTTGGGAAGAAAGATTATTTTCGGTATTTGGAATATCCGTAATCATAAAAGATAGGATCTCGTCCCGGACGAGATGGAAAAAGGTAGAGCCAATTTGAAAAATCATTCTGCCATAGGAAGGGCCAGGATTGGCGGTCTGTCCAAAGCCAACCATTAGCTTCACGCCAAATCCAAAGACCATTTTTTTGCTCTTCAGGTATATAAATCCAACCCATGGCTTCATGATACGCCCATTGATTTTCCTGTAAAAGAAAAGATCCAAACCATGGAGATTTCTTCCAACTGCCCCCAACATCTTCCAACCTGCTCCAAAATGTTTTAGGCTGTGGTTCGGGAGGTGTAAGCAGGCGCTTGATTGAACCTTTTGACTCACCCAGTTTATTGCGGGCATAGGCTCTGAAATAATACCGGGTACCGGGTTCGAGCTCAGTAAGCACAAGTTTTATGCGAGTTTCCTTCAACTCAACCGGTACAAACTGTGAGTTCCTGAAAAACAGGTTATTACTGATTTCAATTCCTGTTTCCAAAATTTCACCACCTCCATCTGATAAAATTTTTCCTGTAAATTGATAGTTACCTTCTTTTGATAGATTTACATCAAGAGTACGGACAAGAGGATGTCCAAACAGAGTTTTCTTTGGATTATCAATTGTGTCCTTTTGATCACCCGTCTTATTATGATCATCCAATGGAGGTTTTGTCCCATTTTGATCATGAGTGTAATTGCCATCATCATAGGGAGGCTTCGTTCCATTATAATCAACGAAATTTTCATTGAGCAAAAAGAGAGAGAACCTTTTCTCCAAGCTGCTGTCCCCTTGCCCTTTTGCGAGCACGCGGACTGACATATTTCGATCATCTTTATCAAAATCAAATGATTGCTTGGTCCTTAAATTGTTAAACGGACCGATATAGAAAAGATCATTACTTTTGGACCCTTTTCCTGAGATAAGAGAATACTCTACCGTATGATCTTTGTCATGCCCTTCTGTAGAAATTTTACCAACAATTGTTCCCTTGGGCTGGTTTGCTTTGATTGTATGATTGGAAAGCGTAAGTTTGGGAACTGTAGTATCCTTGGTTGAGTTTTTGTCACCTTTGCTTCCCTCATCCTCTTTTTTACCACCCTCTTTTAAAATGTCTAAAACCTTTACGGCGAAATCATGTTTTACAAAGAGATTGAACTGATCGCGTACCTTTACACGAATCTGATAAGATTCATTTGATTCATAATCAAAGACTGCTGCTGCAGTAAGCTTACCATTTGTATCAATACTGAAGAAATGATTGTCATTCGCACCACCCACCAAGGTAAAAGTCAGGATCGTATTTGCGTCAGGGTCGTTGGCAGTAAATTGACCAACAAAACTACCAATTGGTTGGTTCTCGAGAATGACAAGCGGTCCAGTCGCATTCAAATCGGTTGGGGCTGAATTCGGGGCCACATCATAATTAGACCAATCGTATGGCCAGTTTTTATTTTTCGAAAAAGTAGAGTGGATCAAACCTTTGTTGGCATCGGATAAGGAAGATCCGTCACCAAATATATTGGTCATTTTTGACACATTGGAAATCTCCCAATGAGCAATCGACTGGTTAAATTTGAATGCCCCTCTGAACATTTGAGACATATTGAGCACCTGGCTCACATCCCATGCTGCCAGGTCTTCATTGAATGTGCCTCGGTGCATAAACGCATCGCTCATATCCGTGACACCCGAAACATTCCAGTCGCTGATGTGCCCGAAGGTGGTTATCGCTTCCTGATTATTATCAAACCACAAATTTATTGCTGTTTGGAAATTGGAGTCATCGATCACGACATATTGAAGCCAATCGTATGGCCAGTTCTTGTTGGATGAAAAAGCCGAATGAATCTTACCCCTATTGGCATTGGATAAGGCAGGAGTGTCATCAAACATTTCGCTCATATCATTAACTGAGGAGACATTCCAGTCACTGATATCCTGATTGAAAGATTCAGCGGATTTAAACATGTTTAACATATTTACTACTGAAGAAACGGTCCAGATGTTGAGTGGTTGATTGAAAGACTTAGCAAAAGTGAACATATGAGTCATTGTTCTTACCGAGGAAGTATCCCAGTTGCCGATCGGTTGGTTAAAAGCTCTCGCTCCGATGAACATATTCCCCATATTTATAACGGAAGAGGTATCCCATTTACCGATCGCCTGATCAAAAGCGTGGGCGTTTTGAAACATCTCCCCCATATTATTTACGGATGATACATCCCAGTTGCCA
>NZEN01000091.1 GCA_002689665.1 Opitutia bacterium
CATCCCGAACACGCTCGTTAAGCCCTCTGTCGCTGATGGTAGTGCAGCCTCGCTGCTGTGTGAGAGTAAGTTGTTGCCAGTTTTATGACCCGTGTCATCTATAAAGGATGGCACGGGTCTTTTTTCAATTTCTACAAACATCATATCAAAATATAAAATGGGTAACCTTAAAAAGAAACGACGTTTAAAAATGAACAAACACAAACGTCGTAAACGTACAAAATCCAACCGTCATAAGAAAAGAGACTGGTAGATTTCTTTGGGGATTATAACTCCTTAGTTTGCTATAACTGTCACTTCTTGTAAATTTAGAATTGTGACTTTATTAAACCATTTCCCCAGTAAAAATGAAACAGAAAATAAATCTGTTGAAAATTTCTTAGTTGATTTTGAATCAGCACTTGAATCAACTTTATCTGGTATCGACCAACCAGTATTAACTTCTGCAATAGAGGTTGCCCTATGTGGAGGAAAAAGATTCCGCCCAACTCTTTGTTTTTTAAGTGGATATCCTCATGGCAATTATGATGATCTCTTGAAAGCCTCCATCGTAATTGAACTAGTTCATGTTGCGTCTTTAGTTCACGATGATGTATTAGACAATTCCAATCACAGAAGGGGAAATGTTACCATTCATAAAAAGATTGGGGTCAACAACGCAATTTTGTTGGGAGATTCTTTGTTCAGCTATGCATTGGAACTTTCAACTGAATTTCAAGATAATACAGTTTGTAAAATTGTCTCAAGAGCGACACGAAAAACCTGTTCAGGTGAAATAGCTCAAAATTCTAGCATTGGTGATTTTGGTATTTCTATTAGAGAATATGAACAAATAATTTCAGATAAGACCGGTCATTTATTTGGAGCGTCTTGCAGATTAGGCGGCACATTATCTGGTGTAGATTCTGTTGACCGAGAAAACTTAGAGTCAGTTGGTATTTCACTTGGAATAAGTTACCAAATTTTCGATGACATTATTGATGCTTTTGGCAATGAGTCTAATGCTTGTAAGTCATTGGGCACAGACTTCTTCTCTCAGAAACCTACTTTGCCTATTCTGCTATTATTAGAATATTGTAGTAAGAATGATTACTCGAGGATTATGGATTTGCTCTCCACAAACTCTGATACAGATTTTCGAGTTAAAGAGATCACATCCTATTTCGATCAATATGATATTCTAAATAAATGTCTCACTTTTTTTAACACTCATTTTGAAAGAACAATTTTTCTCGCAGATAGTCTTAATAGTACCTCAGCTAAATTTAATCTTACTCAATTTATTTCCTCTTTCAGTCAGAAGGTTAAATTTTTAAACACTCTTAAACAAACCAATTTCCTTGCGGTTCATTCTTAGATTCCTTTAGAATTGACCTAAATGGAATCTGCTAAGGAAGCTAATACACCCAATCATTACTCGAGAGGGTCCGAGACTTTTCAACTAGATAGTTTGGTTGAGAGTGCTATTGGGGGAAGCTTTGAAGCTTTTGACAAAATCATGATTCATTTCCGAGAGAGAATGTATGGTGTTATTTATAACATGACTCTTAATCACTCCGATGCTGCAGACCTAACACAAGAAACATTCGTAAAGGCTTTTCGATCCATCTCTAAATTCAGAAGGAAATCCTCCTTCTTTACCTGGCTATATCGAATTGGTGTAAACTTAACTTTGACTTTTCTCAAAAAGAAGAGAAATCGTAAGTTTTTCAGTTTTGATCAATTTTTTGGAGAATCTACATCTGATGGTAGCGGTAGGCAGATTGCTTCTAAAGAAATAACCTCTGCTAAAAGTACACTTCTTAATGAATTGCATGAAAAATTGAACGAAGCTTTGGCTAAGTTGTCTGACAAACATAGAACTATTGTTATTTTGTATGAAATCGACGGACTTAGTCACAAAGAAATATCGCAAATTATGAAATGCACCGAAGGTACAGTCAGGTCCCGGCTTCATTACGCGAAGATACAATTGCAGTCCATGCTAAGTGAATATGTAAATTAAAATGAAGAGTTCTCAAAATAAACCCTCCTTAGAAGACCTTTTTGTTTCCAAAAAGATAGCCAGTCCTCGACCGGAAAGTTGGTCTGATTTTGAAAAAAAAGTAAAAATTAAAACACTAGAATCATTTCATAAGAAAGATTCCAATCGTTATGCGAAGTATTTCCTTCCTGTCGCTTTCTTGTTAGTTGTTCCTCTTTTCATATTCAACCAAGATGATTTGTTTACGAAGAAGAAATTTTTTGTAAGTGCTCCAAATAAATCCACCAATGTCTTAAGCGAAGCTAAACGAGTAACTAATGATCTTTCCTCTGATTTAAGTAACAGTGATATTCAGTTCACATATAATACTTATTCATCAACTCACTCCAATGACTATGAAAAGAGTTTTGCATTAGAAAATATGAAAGCTAGTGCAAACATTTCTTCTTACACTACTCCCACATTTCTTTTAGATGAAGGTAACCTAAAAGAAAATTTTACGAACTTTAGCTTCTAGTTTGCTACACCTACCCGCAGCTTTTTGTCTCGGGTTTTTATTACTCGGTCAAATCTTTACGATATCGGCATTTTCTCAGGAAAGTGCGTTAAGTCTGGAGTCTAGACTTAAAACAATCTTCTCAGAAAAATCCAAGTCAGTCGTCAGGGTTAAGGCTACTCGTGTAGCCAAGACCAACGACAAAATACGAAGATTTCTTAAAATGGGTAGTGGTTTTTTCGTTAGTAAAGAAGGGCATATTCTGACGACTGGTCTACTACCGAATGCAGATAGGATATGGATTGAATATAATGAATCTTATCTACTTGCTGAAGAAATAGGTCATGATCCGATGTGTAATTTGTCTCTTCTCAAGTTACTTGAGTCCCCCGAAGATATTAGTTATGTGCGGGTAAATGATTCTTCAGACAAAATTAGTGTGGGTTCTTTCCTGCTTGGTATTACTTTCGCACTTGAGTTTGAAGTTGGACCAGCTTTGGGGTTGATGCAGAGTTACGAATACTCTTTTGGAAAGAGATTATTTGCGACAAGGATGATCCGCTCTAGTTTGGCTTTGGGACCGGGGGAAGTCGGTGCCCCAGTTTTTGACTTAAATGGGAGGTTTGTTGGTATCACGCATGCAGCTTTGCCAGACTTGCAGTCTTCTTTTTTGCTTCCTGCAAAAGCCTGCAAAAGGATTCGGGATGATTTGTTGTTATCCGGTCAAGTTGACTACGGTTGGTTTGGAATTACCACAACCCGAAAACTTAATCAGGAGAATTCCTTTGATATCGTGATAAATGGTTTCGTGGATGACTCACCAGCTAAGGACTCAAAACTAAAAGTTGGCGACATTCTTCATACTGTCGGAGGAGTATCGATTAAGACACAAGGCGATTTGGCGAATGCCAGTTTTTTTGCTGAGCCTGACACTATCTTAGAGTTCAAAGTGAAAAGAGACGGTAAATATCTTATGCTTCCTTTGAAGGTAACTATTCGTCCTCAGAATCAGAAATTGTCTTCACCATCGATCAATTCAAATCTTGATGAATCGAATTCGAGCTCAATAGCCGACCTTAATTCCACAGAAACGGTTATCCCTCCCAATTTTTAATTTCTTACAGGATAAATGCATATTAATAAAATTAAATGGAGGAAGCTTGATCACCTACAATCTGCCATAAGTACCTCCGAGTTTTCTGGTGAAACGCTTTTGCTTGTTGATAGATCTGCTCTAAAAGATTTAGCAAAGGAAGCGTTTCACGATATTTCTCATTTTCTTCGTTCGGAACATCTCAACCAATTGCAGTCAATTCTTCAGGATTCTGAAGCTTCGTCTAACGATCGTTTTGTTGCGTTAGATCTTTTAAGGAATTCTCAAATTGCAGCGGAAGGTATTCTTCCCATGTGTCAAGACACAGGAACCGCAATAGTTCTAGGGAAGAAAGGTCGGTTAGTCTGGACCAATGGGGGGGACGATAATGCACTATCTGAGGGTATAGCTAGTACCTATGCCTCAGATAACTTGCGGTTTTCTCAACTTGCTCCTTTAAGCATGTTTGAGGAAAAAAACACCAAATCCAATCTTCCTGCCCAAATTGATCTGCTCCATACTGACGGAGATGAATATAATTTTCTGTTTATGGCTAAGGGCGGAGGATCTGCGAATAAGACTTTTCTTCATCAGGGCACACCTTCATTGCTTAAGGAAGATCTTTTGCTTGAATATCTTGATGAAAGGATTGCTGCGCTTGGAACGGCGGCTTGTCCCCCATATCATTTAGCAATCGTCCTTGGAGGCACTTCGGCTGAAGCGAATCTTAAAACTGTTAAGTTAGCTTCAGCTCGCTACTTGGATAACTTGCCAATTAAGGGGGATGGTACGGGCCAGCCGATCCGTTGTCCTGAAATCGAGGCAAAAATCTTAAAAATGACTCAGAATCGAGGGATTGGTGCTCAGTTCGGAGGTAAATATTTTTGTTTAGATGTACGGGTAATCCGACTGCCAAGGCATGGGGCGAGTCTTCCCATAGGTATAGGAGTGAGTTGTTCAGCGGATAGACAAGCATTGGGTAAAATTACCAAAGATGGCGTCTTTTTGGAACAACTTGAGACTAATCCGTCCAAGTTTCTTCCCAAGATTGAAGAAGATGAAAATGAAGATGTTGTTGAAATTGATTTAAATCAGGGAATGAAATCGGTTCTTTCTGAGCTCACTAAGTATCCGGTTAAAACTAGACTATCTTTAAATGGACCATTAATTGTCGCCCGTGATCTAGCTCATTCTCGTTTGCGTGAGAGATTAAATTCCGGTCAAGGTTTACCTGATTACTTTAAGGAGTTTCCTATTTATTATGCCGGACCAGCTAAGACTCCCGAGGGCTATGCGTCCGGTTCATTTGGTCCCACTACAGCAGGTCGAATGGATGCTTTCGTTAACAAATTTCAAGAAGCAGGTGGATCAATGGTTATGCTAGCTAAGGGGAATCGATCCAGGATGGTGGTACAAGCTTGCCAAAAGCATGGCGGTTTCTACCTCGGTAGTATTGGCGGTTCTGCAGCCCGGTTAGCTCAAAATTGTATTAAAAAGGTCGAGACAATTGAATACGATGACCTAGGAATGGAAGCTATTCGAAAGATCGAAGTCAAAGACTTTCCAGCGTTCATCATCACAGACGACAAAGGCAATGATTTTTTCTTAGGTGATTGTAATTCATAGGAATTTTATAATTAAACTTTAAAAACATTTTATCGGCTACTTGCATTGGCTTCCATAAAATTTACATTCTTTTTAGTCATCCCAATCTTGCTTTACGGAATTGAGCCAAGTATCACTTCGTTGAAAAAGGTTGAAGGTTTTGAATCTAGCTTTTTTTCATCTGAAACAGGTTTTCAATACCTGAAAATTAAGTATCAAGATACTTCAACTGAGAGACCAAAATTAGGTTTTCTAAAGTTTGGTTTAGCTTTTCTTAAAGTGAAGGATCTAAGCGTCTTCCTCGATCTTAGACATGCAAACGCCGAAATACTTTTTAATAAATGGGAGGAACTTGTTGAACATAAAGCTATCAAGTATGCAACAATGGAGCCAATCAAGATTACTTTAGTCCAACAATCGGGAGATATCCTCTCATTAGAAGGAAGCAAAGGAAAACTTTCGTCTTCCGGTCAACTGAAGTTATGGGGAGAGGTGGTTTGTATAGCTGATGGTCTTGAAGAAAGATTTAATCAGATAGTGATTTCTTTTAATAATGTCACTAATGAATTAGAATTCATAAAAGGCACTGTAAATGCACACAAAATCAGGTTTTCCTTTAAAGAATCAGAAACGAAAAAAAACCTTCAAAATAATTGAAAAACTGACTCATGTATTTTTGTACAGTTCGCAAAGATAATCCGTTGCACTAATATAACCCCAATGCCCCATTCCTGCAATTACAGCATTGGATATTCCGGATATTAAGGATTTGTGCCTAAAATCTTCTCTGGCATGAATGTTTGATAAATGTACTTCAACGGTATCGAGACCTGAGGCAACCACCGCATCCCTCAAGGCGACGCTTGTATGGGTAAATCCTCCAGGGTTGAGAATTAATCCCTTAAGTCCGGAATCTGCCCATTCGTGGATCTTGTCAATCATCAAACCTTCATGATTCGATTGGTAAGCATCCATTTCTAGGTCCATTGATTCTGCCTTGGCTACAACCATTTCCTCTATTTGAGCAAGAGTCATTGAACCGTAGATTTCAGGTTCTCTTTTCCCTAACCGATCAAGGTTAGGACCGTTTAATAATCCTATTTTGAGCATATATGTAAGTAAATATTAAACCTTTAGTTTTCGCAATTCCTGATTCACAAAGGGCATTGTGTGTCTACAAATTCGAAAGGTACATCGAAGGTCTCA
>NZEN01000092.1 GCA_002689665.1 Opitutia bacterium
AGTTATGCGGTATTTCCGGAGAAAAGGGAGTCGATAAAAATGAAGAATTACCATCCAGAAGAAAAGAGCAACACTCCCTGGGAGGTCAAAGTTTCGGTTGTTTTATTCGTGTTGAGAAGGGCGACGATTCGTACCCTTTTGCTTGTCCGAGTTGGGTAAAAATTAATTGGGAGGATAATGATTTTTCTGCTCAAATTAATTTGATGAAGTCTCTTGAGTCTAATCTTTTGGGAGAACACTTAGTAGAGTGGAATGGCGTCTCGAACGAAAAAAGATTAGATCCTGAAATGATTGCTTTGGCTGCCTGGGATTACCTCAAAAACCGCTCTACGATTTCAGATGTTATGCAAAACCTTAAATTGGTTCATATTTCTGAAAATACGATACCAAACCTCTCGTTTCGTGCGTATGGAGAGACCAGGTTGGATTTGAATGACTTAATTGAAAGCAAGGAATGGAATGACTCGGTAGCCTTAGGGACCGGTTCGATTCCAAGCAGTTTCTCTTTGCTTTCAACAAATCGCGACGAGTTACCCCTTTCAAAACCTTTTGAAATCCCTTTACGGGCAATGATTTCAAAAGAGTGTAAAAACTTACTTCTAGCAGGTTCAAGTTCCTCAGCATCGGAATTGACATCGCGGGTATTGGGGAATCCATCCTGTTCATCACAAATGGGTGCTTCTGTTGGAATGATTGCTTCTCTATGTCTTCAAAAGAAAAGACTTCCTAAAACCTTGACGGACAAAGGATATATTGACGAAGTAAATAGGCTTTTTTACAGGCGTAATCATGCTGCTAAACTGGTTGGTTTTGAGGATTACGATAACCTATCTCTGAAGGCAAAAACCAATGCATCCTCCACGCTTGATGATTGGAGTGTTATTGGAGAAGAAATCGATCAGGTTATTTCAACATGTTGTTGTCAATTTCAGTTTCCTGTAACCTCAGATTTGATCGAGAATCTTTCGGTAAATCTTCAAGCAAAAGATCAACAAGTTTTTACGGTCAAATTATTCGAGGGTAGTGGATATAATAAATCAAACCCGGGAATTTGTCTGTATTCACAAAAAATTATTTGTGAAGGAGATTCTGACAAATTAAAAATTATTTGTGATATTAAAGTGGAGAAGAATTGTTGGCATTTCCTTCAGTTGGAGTCAGTTCAAGAATTTTCAGTTCCATTGTATCGAGATGGTATTGTTGGCATTATTTTTCATAATAAAAGACCTAAAGTAAAAGGGGGAATCCGAAAATTTTTATCGGATTTTGATCCCATTCTAACCTGTTCCCCCCTACCCTCTGCATCTCCGGGAATTCAAGTCACACCTATACAACATCCTTACCAGTCCTCGAACACAGTAAGTGATTCATTGCGACCCAATCATCTCCCCGGTTTGTGGATTTCAAAACCCACTGATTTTAAATATCCGGAGTTCCTCGAATTTGAGTGGGATGAAATTCAATCAATTAGCACGATCGAAATTAATTTTGATCCCGTGTATGACTTTATTTATCCGGATAAACCTTCTTCTTTTAGGCATCATAATTTCTCATCTCTAGTACGAGACTATCGCATCTACGCTTCCGGTGATGATGCGAAATCAACCTTGATCGCAGATGTTCAAAATAACCATCTAGCATTTCGTACTCACTCCTTTGAACCTTTTAATGCCAAAAGCATTGAGATCGAAATTATATCCACTCATGGATTGACTCGGGCCCAGGTATATCAAGTAAGGGTTTATGCCTAGGCATATATTAAATTCACCTTGCATACTCTTAAATAGGTATTCATATTTTTTTATCTATGAGAGTTCTTGCCGTTTTATTTCGTCTACTCAGCCTGTCAGGTTTGCTTGCGTTGGCAGCTTTCCTCTGGTTGAAATTTGATACCAACACCAAACAGCAAATTGCTTTCTTTGACGAGGTTGTTGTTGATGCCTACGAGATTTTACAATCTGAAAAAGAAGCTCAATGGAAGGATATTTCCGAAAAAAGAAGTGCCTTTAGCGATGTCTTTGACTCCAGCGAACAAATACCTGACGGAGAACCAAATTTACTGTCAGATGCTTTAGATGCACTCAGATCCTCAGAGGATTCCATTTACAAAAATAAATCTTATCGAGATTTGCTCGACAATATTACTAAAGAATATGGTCCGGGTTCTCTTTACTGGGACGCTGAATCTAACGCATGGCGCATTCCCGATGATTACAAACTAGAGTCTCCTGCTGGGTTTAAGGATCCGTTTGCAGATGAAATTAATTTTCCCTTCAAAGATACGAAAAAAGAAGATGGTTCCGTTGTCATTGGAGTACCTCGTCAACAAAGGCTTCGAACTGTTATCGGGATGTTTTACAAAGACAGGCACGATAAATACGGTGAAATAACCAAGTTAAGGTCAATGATCGTGGAGCGTGATGTAGAGCTACGGCAATACCAAAACATGTGGGCAAGAGAGAAAAAATTGAAAGAAGATACTTTGGATGAGTTGGCAGATACGCAAATAAAACTGAAAGGTGTCGAGGAAGATCTCGTTATTGAAAAAGATGAGAGAGAGAAAGAAAAGCAAGCTTCTGAGCAACAAATCATGGTTTTAAACAATCAAGTCGTTGATTTGGAAAATCAAAAGCAGGAAGATGCTAAAAAACATCTCGCTGAAGTGGATGCCATCCAAGAGGAGCACAAACAACAACTCTCCAAAAAACAGGAAGAAATAAGACTTGCCGATGCTGCCGGTTATAAGCGTGGAATAGACGAAATGCTCGCTAAGCAACAAGGTGGAGAAGTTGCCGATGATGCTATTTCTGAAGAGGTCAACCCCTTTATGGTTCAAAAGAAGGATAGTGGTCCACCAGAGATGGATGAATTGGACATGATGGCGGTTAGCCAACAAAAGAAAATTTCAGACATTGGTGCCCCGTCGACCATAGCTCGCGTGGATACTAAATCAGGAATGTTACTTCTTCCTTTTGGTGTTGATCGTGGAGTAAATCAAGGTGAGGTTTTTACCGTTTGGAAGGATAAAAAAGAAGCCGCAAGAATAAGGGTGCAAAGCTCACGCAAGGGATATCTATTGGCTTACATCCTCCCACGGTTCGGCGAGCCTCAAAAATTGCGCCCTGGCGATTCCATCTACATCATTCCTGAAGAAGAACAAAATCTCTAATTATTTAATGAAGATATTCTCTCATATTCTTAAGCTTCTGTTTATATTCTCGCTTCTTACCTTAGGTGGTTGCTTTACCGCTTCTCCGGATGACGATAAAATGCCACAAGGTCGACCCGCAAGCTGGGAGTACAGTCTCCCGGGTGGGTTTGATCGCGGTGGGTTTAACCGCTAAGTTCCAATAACAGTCGCATCATTGGCCACTATGGGTAATACTGGTTGCCTGTATATTGTTGCTACTCCTATAGGAAATTTGGGAGATTTTACGGATCGTGGAAAAAAAGTCCTTAGTGAGTGTGATCTGATTGCTTGTGAAGACACAAGAGTAACTAAAAAGCTACTTTCTCACCTTGAGCTGAGTAAGCCAATGATCTCCTATCGTGAGGAGAATGAAAGGAAGCAATCTGAATTCCTCGCTAGCGAAATTTCAAAGGGGCAACGAATTGCATTATTATCCGATGCGGGATACCCGGGGATTAGCGATCCTGGGTTTCGCTTGATACGGGAATGTCGGAAGCAAAATATTGAAGTTGTTCCCGTTCCTGGTCCAAATGCGGCGATAACTGCCCTTGCCGCATCGGGATTACCGACCCATCATTTTCTTTTTTTGGGCTTCCCGCCAAAGGGAAAAGTGGCATTTGAAAATTTGCTACGGAAATGGGATGAGTTTGAGGGATCTTTAATATTTTATCAGTCGAAATATAAAATGGAATCCACGTTCGAAATCTTAAAAAAAGTATATGGAGATCAGCGTTTTCTTGCGGTTGCTCGAGAGTTGACCAAAATTCATGAAAGTATTGTCGTGGGAACCATATCATCCGTGCATGAAAAAAGTCTAACCTCTAGCCAAAAAGGTGAATTTACCTTGATTATTGCTCCTCATGATTTTGTTTTATGATCCAACAGGCTAGTGGTCCTAAAGTTGCTGTTATTGATATTGGTTCGAATACATCCAAAATCCTCATTTCACAGTTTGATCAAAATGGCTCCCTAGCTCCAAACTTAGAAAAAAGTTTTCCCTGTCGCTTGATTTCATCTGAATCCCAAAAGCGTGGGTTTATTTTACCCGATCAACTAAAACAGTTATTTGCAGTGCTGGAGCAATTAGTCAGTATTTCGGAGGAAGAATCTTCCGATCACTTAACTCTTGTGGCTACGGAGGCCATCCGCAGATCGGCAAATCAAGAAGAGATTAAGGCAGTGATCGAGGAAAAGTTTGCTCACAAACTTCATGTATTAAGCGGACAGCAGGAGGCGGAACTGATAGCTGATGGTGTTCGTTTTGATCCATTAATAAAAGGAGAAACACATCTGCAGGTTTTCGATTTGGGTGGTGGAAGTCTTGAGATTATTGAGAGTATGGATGGCCATTCCACTTTTGCTAAAAGTGTGCCGTTAGGTGCTCTTTCT
The DNA here is from genome assembly GCA_002689665.1 of Opitutia bacterium. Lineage (GTDB taxonomy): Bacteria > Verrucomicrobiota > Verrucomicrobiia > Opitutales > Seribacteraceae > Seribacter. The sequence continues at coordinate 4,580 of NZEN01000092.1, forward strand.
CTTGCGGAAAGGCTCAATGTTTCAAGTGAGAATCCACTCAGTCTTTCCAAAGTGGAAGAGTTTAATGACTACCTTTTTTCTGAAATATCTAAGGTGGGTTTGACTAATGGAACTACAGCCAAATTAATTGGTCTGGGGGGGGCAATTTTTTTCATGAGAAAGATTCTTGCGGAGCAAAGAGGTGTAGGGTTTGAAGATTGTAAACAATTCACTTTGGAGGAAATTACTGTTCTGACAGAGGCATCCTGCGGGATGTCTATGACCGAGCGTATTTCTGCTTTTCCTCATTTACCATCTGATCGGGCGGATGTTTTTCCACTCGTTTGCCTGGTGGTTGAACAGCTTATGAAGGTAGTAGGCAAAGAGCACTTTTATCATTCATTTTGTAATCTAAGATACGGCGTAGCTTCTAATATTGCCAAATTCAAAGGCTCACCTGGTTGTTCTTTTGATTAATCGATATTCACAAGGATTTAAGCTTGTGATTCGGTTCAGTTCTGATGATCCCGGAAGCATAATCTCCTGATTTTGCCAATGCGGTGGAAGTTCCACTTCGTTAGAGACCTGATGAGGGTTGCATAAAAACAAATATTCTTCCTCCGCCTGATTATGTTTTATGACAAGGTTGAAAATATCTTTACAGCCCACTTCAATTTCTGAGTAACTACACTCACCAAAAGCTTTCGGGCGAGTAAACAAACCTAGTTTTGATTGCCTGAATTTGATGACTTCGCAGACTGCCTCATGCACACTTTTATATTTCTCAAGCCTTTGATAATCGAGAGCATTGACATCTCCATTTTGATAAGTGTTGCGAATGCCTCGCTTGCTTCTAAGAAAGTCCTGTCCGGCTGAAATCATCGGGATACCGGGAGAAAGTAAAAGAATGATCATGGCTAGCTTAGCCTGTTCGATGGCATTCTTTGGGGGGTGCATCCCCCCTGTCTTGCTATCACTACAAATACGGTCGATGAAGGCATAGTCATCGTGGGACTCAATGTATTGAAGGGATTGCCAGGGATAAAGATTTTCAGGATCAAGCTTACCTTGAAATAGGGCGGAGATTTTGTCCTTCCCCACCCCTTCTTTGACGAATGCCAAAAGTGATTCCCGGCAGCGATCGCTCCATAATGAATACCCGGTTTGGTTTATCTCCACAGGTAATCTTCCCCTGAAACTCCAAGGCTCCGCAATTAAGATAATACTGGGATTTAATTTTTTCAGTTCAAATTCAATTTCAGTGAGTAATTCAGTTCCCAATAATTCAGCCAAGTCGAAACGAAACCCATCAATTTGATAATTTGATAACCAATATTTTAGACTATCAATAATCATTTTTTTAACGGGTTGTGCGTCACAATTTAGATCGTTTCCACAACCACTGTGGTTGGTCAATCTACCTAACTCGTCTGTCGAAAGATATAGTTCCCTATCAAGGTGAAGCAAGTGGTTGGGTATCCCGACATGGTTATAAACGACATCGAGAATGACGGTTAGGTTGGCCTTGTGAAATGTGGATACAAGTTTTTTAAATTCATTGGAGGCAACTTCGGGACTGGTGGCATAGTCGGATGCCGCAGAAAAAAAATTTACAGGCATATATCCCCAATGGTATTCATTTTTCGAACGGGAATCGAATTGGTGGACTGGTTGCAGTTCGATCGCATTCACCCCCATTTTTCGGATGTAGCAGTCCTCTGACTCTAACCAACGGGATAGTCCTGAAAACCCCATCCTTTCCTGCTTGGACAAATCAAGTGGAGCATTTTTCAAAAAATCACGAATATGCCCTTCCATGATTATTAAGTCATGGGCTTCGGGGGCAGAGAATGGTACGGTCGAGAATTCTGTCGAGTGAAAGAGGGAACGACTGATTATGCCGGGTCCTTCACGGTCTACACAGCTTTTTGCATAAGGGTCTAAAACTTGTTTTGTAAAAGATTTAGCCTGATGGCTTCTAGGTTTGTGGGTAACTTCGTAATCATAATAAAGTGTGTCGGAAGGCTTCCTTATTTTACTTTCCCAAACCCCGTCTTTCCCAAGTAACATCTTCTGGATTGCTACATTATTTGTAAATTTTGCTTCTTTAGAAGTTCGAAGATTAACCTGATGAGCTCGAGGAGCAAAAAGTCTAAATGTCCCCTCATTACCTACTTCGGAATAGCCTAGGTTTTCCGGACGTAAGGAAGTCCATTTGCTAAGAGGTTGAGGATCATCCTCTTCGATAATTCGAAAAGATAAAATATCTTCCCCTGTCCTGCGAATATCGAAAATAAAATTCGACACACCGGGCATTGATTCTTCCTGCGAGGGGAAAAAATCAGCGGGTCCTAACCACTGGTCATCAGATGTCTTAAATTTAAAAGGAAATCGATCCTCCAAAGAAAACTTATTTAGGTCAATCGAGCATGCGAGAGTGCCCTGTTCATCTTTTTTTAGCTTCCACTGTTCGGAGGAAGTTTCATCTTGCAGCCAATTATTTAAGTCACATGCCACATAAATCTCAGTGTTTTTTCGATTCCCAATTATATCCACGATGGGATCAACTGAGAATCTTAATATATTTTCATAGATTGCATATCCGGCGAGTTTGGCCCGTTGAATCTTTTCTAGCAGATTAAAATCCGTACCTAGAAGTCCGGCTTCCTCCACCAAGTCCTCTGGTAACCGATCATTCTCCCAGTCTTTCTCAAGAAAAACCAGTCCCTGACCGTTTTTTCCGGTCCATACTTTACCACCACGTTCATACACTTTCGTGGTCATTAGGGCATTCCTCATCCGTCGCCAATCGAAAAATTTTGCGACTTACAAGATTTTTCGTATTCAAGAATGAGAATGACTGAATCAAAAGAGAAAATTCTGGTCGCCCTTTCCGGGGGAGTTGACAGTGCGGTTGCCGCGATGTCTCTCCTCAATGCCGGTCATGAGATCGAGACGGTTTATGTCAAAACATGGGATCATGAGGACGACTTGCTTGGTGAATGTCCGGGTGCTCAGGATTTAAAAGATGCTCAGGCAGTAGCCGATAAGCTAGGAATTCCCTTTCGTATCCTTAATTTAATGGATTTTTACCACCATCATGTGGTGGATCCAATGATTCAGGGCTATGCTCGAGGCATCACTCCCAACCCCGATGTTTTATGCAACCGGGAGATGAAATTCGGAGCGTTGCTTGATTATGCCTTAAATGAGAACTTCGAAGCTTTGGCAACCGGACACTACTGCAGGAGGGTGGTTACGGGTGATGGAGGAGTACAGCTATGGGAAGGGCTCGATAAAAACAAGGACCAATCCTACTTCCTGTCAAGAATTACTCAAGAACAGCTATTTCGGGCCAGGTTTCCTTTGGGAGAAATTGATAAAGTAAAAGTTAGAGCTCTTGCGAAGAAATATGACTTACCTGTCGCTGATAAGAAAGACAGTCAGGGAATTTGCTTCCTTGGTAAGGTGAAGGTTCCTGAGTTTCTTGCAAATTTCATCGAAGATCAACCGGGGGAAATTATTACGGTTGAGGGCAAAATCGTGGGTAAACACAAAGGGCTTCATCGCTACACACTTGGACAGCGCCGTGGCATTGGTGTTCCTTCCAATACAGACCATGAAAATTTTGTGGTCACTGGTAAGGACCAGTCATCCAATCGGCTAATTGTTGCCTTTGAAAATACTGATGAAATCACTTTGTGGGGGCAATCTTATGAAATATCTGACTTGTCTTTTTTAGAAAAACTGGATCTGTCCACTTCACTTTCCCTTTTGGCAAAACCACGCTATCGTGATCCATCCACCCCGATTTTGTTGGAGAGTCAGGACAGCGGTACAGTCAAAATTACCTTTTCGAAACCTCAGCGTGCAATAACTCCAGGACAGGTGTTGGCTCTTTACCAAGGCGAGCAATTGATCGGCTCTGGAATTTATTCACTACAGGAGAATGGGCGAGCTTCCCTTTCCGCTTGATTTTGCCGTCAGATTTGCAATAGATTTTTATATTTATGCGCCTACGGATTTCTAAAAGCACTCGTTCTAAACTACCTATACCTGAAGATCAGGTTCCGTTGAAAACTGCTGAGAACCTGGAAGAGTATTTACAGTCTGCCATTTCCTTCTTACAGACTCAGGAAGCAGTGCTTGAGAGAATTTTAACTATCCTTGAGGAAATTGCAGAACTCGAGCCAACCATGAAGGCGGATGTTATTCGTAATGTCACTCCGCAACAGGAGGAAAGCTCAAAACAAAGGTTCAAGCAACTCAGGCGTGAACTTAAGGGGTTGTCTAAGCTTAAATTTAATGAAAAACCGCTTTTTAGCAGTAATGGTAGTGACACCTCTTTTAAATTATTTAAAAAAGCGGGTTCCAGTGCCCCCGAAATTCGTCAACCCGCTGCCAAAAAATACCTTGAGCCGGTAAAAGTCACTAAGGATGAACTGAATTCTGATGCCCTGAGGAAGTCATTGCAAGCGATGCAGGAGATGCTTGGTCAGTCCGATGCGGCACAAAGTGACTTGCAGACCAGTTTTTCCGCGTTAGCAAAAGAGCCTGATTCTAGCAAAAAGCTTAGCTTTATTGAGGAAAGAGTAAAGACTTGGGTATCTGAAGTTATCGAAGGTCAGGATGGTCTAAGCGTTCAGGCGCACCTTTTAACAAATCGGGTAGATGGCTTAATCGAAGGAACTTCTATCGACCCTGAGTGAGACCCGATCCCTCATCTCCATCCAATGAGGGAAAAGGACCTCCAAAGCCTTTTCTGGGGATACACTTTGTAAATTGTGGGGCATATGGGAGAATTTACAAAAACAAAAGAGGTGATTCATATGTAGGGCATTGTCCTCGGTGTATGCATCCTGTTCGGGTAAGGATTGGCCCCGGAGGAAGTGGTCATCGTTTTTTCAAGTGTTTTTGTCCTTAGATGTTAGAAGAAAAATCTCCGGGGCTAACCAAGATTACAGCTAAGATTGTACCTGGTCATGGTATTGCCTCTGGCAAAAAAGAAGACCACCGATTTCCTAACGGTACCATATCTATGCAAATGCCCTTCTTCGAATCTGAGGGATTCTCTGGCAAGCCATTTCATCGAGGAACTTTGAATCTCGATGTCTCTCCCTACTCTTTCATCCTCGGCATTCCGTCTTATCAATTCTCTCAAGTCAAATGGTGTGAGTATTTACCGCCTGAGAATTTCTCTTTTTTCCCCTGCCGTCTCATCGATCCATTGGATGATAACCGCAAAGAGTACCCAAGCTATGTTTACTGGCCTCACCCTTCGACAAAACCTGGCTTTGAGCAACCCCCTTGTGTGTTAGAACTCTTGGCTCCCTACATTCCCTCTGTGCAGTATGGTCAGTCCCTTTTCATCAAATCTATTCCTGAAATAATCCGCTTTGCATGATAAGTGCCAAGGATTGTTTTGTTGCAGTTTTTTAACTTTTTTCGGCTTTTCCTTGTTTTCGTTTGAGTAAGCCAATACAGAGTTATTTCTAAATCAATGGAAAATCTTAATTTTGCTACCCGCTGGAATATCGACGAAGTCGATGCCAACTACATAAAGTGGTTGAAGGAACCCACTTCCCTAGATTCATCTTGGAGAATTTTTTTTGAGGGCTTTCACTTAGGCTCTGATAGGCAAGAGGTTCCTGCCGATCATGGTATTCAGCCCGCAACTGACAAGAAATCACCTCTTCCCAGCAATGAAGATGCCATCGAGAAGCATGCCCGGCTTTACGGGGCTATTTATTCCTATCGAGATATTGGGCATACCCAGGGAACATTCGATCCTATCAAAGAAGAGGTCGAAGAGAATCCTAGACTGAGTATGGCCAGGCTTGGTTTTGATCCTGCGGATCTCAAAGAGGTTCATTTTACCGGCAATTACCTTGGCGGTGTTCGTATGCAAATAGGCGAAGTTTTTGACCGGCTCAAAAAGACCTACTGTGGTAATGTAGGTGTTGAGTATTTGCACCTACAGGCGACTGAGAAAAGGCGCTGGATTCAGTCAAAGATTGAGCCCAACAATAACCAGCCCAATTTTTCGCATGATGAAAAACTACGAATCCTTCGTAAAATTATTCAGGCGGAAGAATTTGAGAATTTTCTTCACACCCGTTATGTGGGGCAGAAAAGATTCTCTTTGGAGGGAGGGGAATCCCTAATTACAGCCTTGGATTCGATTTTTCAGAAATGCCCCGACGAAGGGGTCGAGGAGATTGTAATGGGAATGGCCCATCGCGGTAGATTAAATGTTTTGGCCAATGTCATGGGGAAATCCCATGAATTTATTTTTCGTGAGTTTTCAGAGAATTTTGTGCCTGATGGTGCTCATGGGAGTGGAGATGTTAAATATCATCTTGGCTATGAATCGGCACGTACCACCTCAAGTGGTCAGCAGGTCGTTATTCACCTTTCACCTAACCCCAGTCATCTGGAAGCTGTCAATGGTGTGGTTGAAGGTAAAGCACGGGCTCGGCAAAGACTGCGAGGAGACACAGAAAGGCGTCGTGTCTTACCCATCCTGATCCATGGCGATGCGGCAATGGCCGGACAGGGAGTGGTTGCGGAAGTATTTAATTTTTCGAAATTACCCGGTTACCGTACTGGGGGGACTGTCCACGTGGTGGTAAATAACCAGATCGGATTTACCACCGATCCTACGGATGCCCGTTCCAGCCTCTACTGTACGGATGTGGCCAAGATCATTGAAGCTCCCATCTTTCATGTGAATGGAAATGACCCGCTTGCTGTTGCGATGGTTGCGGAGCTTGCTCTCGCCTACCGTCAAAAATTTCAGGAAGATGTTGTGATTGATATCAACTGCTATCGCAAGCATGGGCACAATGAGGCAGACGACCCTGCTTTTACTCAACCCATTCTCTACAAAAGGATTAAGCAAATGTCACCCATATCAAGCATCTTAGCTGATCAACTTGTTAAAGACGGTGACTTGGATCAGACAGAGTCGGACCAGATCCACAAACGGCTTCGCAGGCAATTGGATGCGACTCTTGAAAAGGTCAAAACTATCAAGAAGTCCAGTACTTTCGAAGGTTCTGTCGCGATCCGTCAGATACCTTACGATTTTGCTCCAGTCGAAACCGCAGTGAATAACAAGGAATTGCAAAAAGTAGCTGGGGCTTTGACTCATTTTCCGGATGGTTTTAATCTGAATCCGAAAATTAAAAGGCAAATTGAAACCAAGGCCAAGAATTTCAAAAGCGGGCGTGGAATCGATTGGGCCATGGCTGAACAATTAGCTTTTGGTTCCCTCCTGCTTGAGGGAACTGCGGTAAGACTATCCGGACAGGACAGTGAGCGTGGTACCTTTAGTCATCGACACGCTGCCTGGTACGATTCCAAGGATCGTACCCGCTATGTTCCCCTGCTTGAAATGGAGGATCGTAAAGGAAAGTTTTGCGTATATAATTCCCTTCTATCTGAAGCTGCCGTTCTTGCCTTCGATTACGGATATTCGCTAGATTATCCAAGTATGCTTTCCATTTGGGAGGCTCAATTTGGGGATTTTGTAAATGGTGCACAGGTGATCATTGATCAGTTTATTATGAGCGGAGAGGATAAATGGGGAGCCGTTTCCGATTTAGTTCTTTTGCTGCCCCATGGGTTTGAGGGGCAAGGGCCTGAGCATAGCTCGGCACGTTTGGAGAGATTTTTACAGGGATGTGCGGAGGATAATGTGACGGTTGCCAATATATCGACTCCTGCCCAATATTTTCACGCACTTCGTCGACAAAAGATTAAGGAATATGCAAAGCCCCTCATCGTGATGGCTCCCAAAAGTCTGCTGAGGCACAAGCTATGTGTTTCAGATTTGAAAGAGTTCACTCATGGAAAGTTCGAGGAGTTCATCCCGGACCCCACTCCTCCAAAAAGTCCGCACTCATTGGTTCTATGCTCAGGCAAGGTTTATTACGATCTATTGGAGGCGAGAGAGGCGATTCGCTCGCCAAAGGCATCGATTATGCGGGTCGAACAATTTTATCCCTTTCATGCTGATAAATTCCGCGACCTGCTAAAACCCTATGCCAAGGTAAAGCGTTTGGTCTGGTGTCAGGAGGAACCGCAAAATATGGGGGCATGGTCTTTCCTTTCTACGATTATTGAGGAAGTGATTGGGAGAAGACCGGATTTTGTGGGTCGAAAAGCCACCGCAAGTCCCGCCACCGGGTCACTTACCTTACACAAACGTGAACAGGCTGAACTTATTTCCGATGCTCTTGGCGAAGCCAGCCTACAGTCAAAATAATCATAAACTTAATTTACTATGTCTAAAGAAGTCATTATTCCCGCACTCGGGGAATCCATAACCTCAGGAATTCTTTCTAGTTGGAAAGTGGAGGAGGGTTCGTATGTAGAGCTTGATCAGCCTATCTACGAACTGGAAACCGACAAGATTACTCAAGAAGGCCTGGCTGATGCATCCGGGATTATTAAGTTTCTGGCTCAGGAGGGCGATGAAGTTGAGATCGGCGCCACCATTGCGACGATTGATGAATCGGCAGATGCACCCTCTTCTTCTGGTGATGCCGAGAAAACGGAGGAGGCACCTGCTCCTGTTCCGTTACCTGGCGCGAAACCCGAAATGTCCAAATCACCCGTTTTGGATGAAGTCAAGTTGGAGCCGACCCCCTCCCCCGAGCCGGATAACACGCCACAGGAACCGGGCTACTCACCGGCAGTGCGTAAGCTCTTAAATGAAACCGGCATTGATCCATCCACGATAAAGGGAACTGGTAAAGATGGCCGAATCACCAAAGGGGATGTGCTCAAGGCACAAAACCCACCTGCATCGAAATCAGCTCCTGTGGCAGCTGCTTCTCAACCCGCTGAGACAGTACCTGTAGCCCCTTCTCAAGGAGATCGGGTGACCCGCCGTCCGCTTACTCCAATTCGTCGAAAAATTGCCTCCCGCCTGGTAGAAGCCCAGCAAACTGCTGCGATTCTTACGACCTTTAATGAGGTCGATTTATCAGCCGTGATGGCCCTGAGAAAAGCCCACCAAGATGCTTTTGTGAAGGCAAATGGAGTGAAGCTCGGATTTATGTCCTTTTTCGTAAAAGCAGTGGTGCATGCCTTGAAAGCAGTACCTGGGCTTAATGTAAGGATTGAAGGGGACCAGCTGATCGAGCATCATTATTATGATATCGGCGTGGCTGTTGGCACGGAGAAAGGATTGGTTGTCCCTGTGCTTCGTGACTGTGATCAGATGAATTTTGCCCAGATTGAGCAGGGAATCGTGGGGTACGCAGAAAAAGCAAGAACTGGCGGTATCACGCTCGCGGACATGCAAGGCGGGTGTTTTACCATTACCAACGGCGGTATCTACGGGTCTTTGCTCTCTACTCCAATCATCAACCCTCCCCAAAGCGGAATTCTGGGTATGCATTCAATTCAGGAACGCCCGGTCGTTCGGAACGGTGAGATTGTCGCCCGTCCGATGATGTACTTAGCTTTGTCCTATGACCATCGCGTGGTCGACGGGAAAGAAGCGGTCACCTTTTTGGTCAAAATCAAAGAGGCAATCGAGGAACCTGCCCGTTTGGCACTGGGGATTTAAAGAATGAGCAGTGATCATACTTTTGATGTAATTGTAATTGGTGCAGGCCCGGGTGGATATGTCTGTGCCATTCGTTGTGCCCAGTTGGGACTGAAGACGGCACTGGTTGAAAAAAATACCAGGTTGGGCGGTACCTGTCTTAATGTTGGCTGTATACCAAGTAAGGCTTTACTGCATTCCACGGAAATTTTTCATGAGATTAAGGAGCATGCTTCTTCACACGGCATCGTTTGCAAGGGATTGGAGCATGATTTATCCGCCCTGATGAAGAAAAAAGATGGGGTGGTTAATCAACTTGGTAAGGGCGTGCGCGCCCTGGTTACCAAGAAAGGGGTTACTTGCCTGGAAGGCACCGCCCGTATTCTGGGGAGCGGACGAGTTGAGGTGACTGAAGGTAAGTCAGAAGGCAGTTATTCCGCAAAAGAAATTATTATCGCAACAGGATCAAAGCCGATCGAATTACCCTTTTTGCCGTACGATGGTAAGCACATAGTACACAGCGATCATGGTATAGCTTTTGATAAAGTTCCAGCCAAGATGGCGGTAATCGGAGCCGGTGCCATTGGTTTGGAACTCGGATGTGTCTGGTCTCGATTGGGTGCGAAGGTGGAAATTATTGAATTTCTGCCTGAGATTTGCCCACAATTGGACCCTGAAATTTCTAAGGTCGCTCGGAAAATATTTGAAAAACAGGGTCTTACTTTTCGTCTATCCACCAAGGTTACCTCCGCCGATATCGGGAAAAGTAAGGCAACGCTTACTCTTGAATCAGAAAAAGGTGCCGAAGAGATTTCCGTCGATCGGGTTCTGGTAGCCGTCGGTCGCGGTCCATCTACAGATGGGCTTGGTTTGAAAGAAGCGGGCGTGACTTTGGATGAGCGTGGTCGGATCACGGTAGATCATGCATTTAATACCAACTTATCTGGTATTCGGGCAATTGGGGATGTGATTCACGGCCCCATGCTTGCTCACAAGGCAGAGGAAGACGGGGTTGCCTGTGCTGAGATCATCGCCGGCCAAAGCGGTCATGTAAACTATGACATGGTTCCAGGGGTTATCTATGTGGATCCGGAAATTGCCAATGTGGGCTTATCCGAAACCCAGGCGAAGGATCGTGGAATTGAAGTGCGGACAGGCAGTTTTCCCATGGCAGCAAACGGTAGGGCTTTGGCAACCGGAGCCACTGATGGTATGGTGAAAGTGGTTGCAGATGCACACACCGACAGGCTGTTGGGAGTTCAAATTGTGGCACGTGGGGCATCGGAATTGATCGCCTCGGCCGTTTCCCACATGGAATATAGTGGGTCTGCTGAGGATTTGGCCCGCACCATTCATGCCCATCCTACTCTCTCGGAATCTCTCAAGGAAGCCGCCCTGAGTGCGGACGGACGGGGGCTTCACAGTATCTAGGGATTCAGGTTTTCGATCGGAACCGGATTTCTTTTTTCATCCTTATCGAGTTCCCAAGCTTCTGAAATTTTAAATTTATACTTCTGCTCTTCAGCTGGAGCCTCGATTGAACCTTCCAAAATAATGGTTCCTGTTTCCTTTTTACTTAAACGAATTTCATAAGTTCCCGGTTCCAGAATAAAATTACGATTTTTATTTGGCCAATTGGTTCTTATGAAGACGAACTCACCCGCTGAACTCTCAATAATCTTAATTTTTCCCAGGGAATCTCCCTTCTCCGAGAAAATAAAGCTTTCTTCTGGTTCTTTAAAAAGGGTGTGCCAGGAATTTTTACCTTCCGGGTTTAAATCATCTTTCGTCTCAACGGTCGCGTTTAGAATCTTATCTGGATTGATTGCTTCGGTTGCCTTCCTCTTCCTCACAATCGCTGATTCATTGTTCGACACCAGATCAGATGGAATTCTTGAAGTGGAATTGGGGACAGGAAGAGAGAATGCAGCGGCCAAGTCAGTGGCACCTTCACCTTCTTTTTCAATCAACAGATCAGAAGAATTTCCATCAGTAACTTTCTTAGCTTTCATAAGTGTGGCGGCTAATTCTTTTCCATCCGGCAGGGCATTAAAATTCGCTTTCTCCATCTCTTTGATCTCGCTGGTGGTGCGGAGAGCGAGAGCCTCATTTGCACTATCTGAGATCGCATCCTGCAGGGCAATTTCGGCATCTGCCGAAAATGTTTGTTGATCTGAGAAACTTGAGACAACAGCAGGAGATGCGTTTGTTTCCAGTTTATCGCTTTCCACTTTGGAAGCCGATGCAATCGATGTTTTCTCCGCTTCTTTTTCCGGGTTTCCCCAATAAGCAATAATGGCAGCTACGGCAGCTGCAGCAAGAGGTGCCCAATAAATCACTTTCGATTTATTATCTTTGTTTTCCTTTTCAGTCATACCATCTTCCTTTCTGTCATTCTTATTCGCATCAACAGTTACTTCATCTTCCCGTACTTTGCTAATCTCAGAATCTTTCTCCAAAAGCGATTTGATCTCTTTTCGCTGCTCTCCCGTTAGTTTCATTTCCTTTTCGGGTAATAATTCTGGAGGTGTTTGGACAATTGATTCCTCTAAAAGCCCCAAAACTTGTCCGTACCGTATTTTTTCAGCCTGCCATTTGGAATC
>NZEN01000093.1 GCA_002689665.1 Opitutia bacterium
ATAGAGGGGCAAATTCTTTGGACAGATATGCTTGAGGGTGATTTGAAGTGGGGTGCTTTGCATGCCGCCAATAGTTTAATCCTTCCCTCCCATCAGGAGAATTATGGCATGGTTGTAGCGGAGGCATGTTCGGTGGGGACACCAGTCCTTATCTCAAATAAGGTAAACCTCTATCATGAAATTTTGGAATATGACGCAGGCTTTGTTGAGAATGATACATTAAATGGCGTTAAACTGCTTCTGGATCGTTGGACGAAAGGAACGATGCACATGAAATCACAAAATGCTCAGACGTGCTTTCGTGAAAAACTCCATATTTCCAGGACGGCCGAGAAAATTATTCAGTTGTTTGAGGAAGTAATTGAAAACAAGGATTAATGAAAATTAATATTTTGCAGGGTGCGTTTCTCCCAGTGCCACCTAGTAAAGGCGGAGCGATTGAATCAGCTTGGTATTCCCTCGGTAGGAAGTTTGCAAGTAAAGGGCATGAAGTGATTCATTACTCATGCATGGATAAAGGTTTACCGAAGACCGAGACAGACGGAGGAGTAAAATATCTAAGAATTCAGGGAGCGACTTCAGTAACTAATCCATATTTATTGAAGATCCTTGAACTTCCTTATGTCCTTCGGTCACGGAAAGTCATGACCAGTGCTGACATTTTGGTAACTCATGCTTTTTGGGCACCGATCCTCTTTCCAAAAGCAAGCTATGGAAAGTTGTATGTTCATGTGGGTCGGTACCCGAAGGGGCAGCTCAGGCTTTATAAAAAGGCCAGTCGCTTCCAGGTCCCGAGCAAATCTATCGAAGATGTTTCTAAAGGGCAGATTCCAGCCCAAGCATTTAAAGTAAAGACTTTACCTTATCCATTGACTTGGGATCCGTCTCAAAAAGAAAATCTTAATCATAAGGAAAAAGTTGTTCTCTATGCCGGTAGAATACATCCAGAGAAAGGGGTAGAATCTCTTTTGCAAGCTTGGGGAAAATTATCAAATGAAGTTGCTAGAGGTTGGACTCTACGAATTATTGGACCTTGGAAAGAAGAGCAGGGCGGGGGAGGGAAAAAATTTCGGGATCGTTTGGTAAAGATTACGAAAACGACGCAAAATGAAGTCGAATTCCTAGAGCCTGTTTTTGATCGAGACGCTTTAAAAAAAGAAATGGAAAAAGCGACCTTCTTCCTTTATCCATCTGAAGCAAAAGACGGCGAGACCTTTGGGTTAGCCGCTTTAGAGGCGATGAGTTGTGGGTGCATACCTATTGTTTCCGATCTGCCATGTTTTGCTGATTTCATTTCCTTTGAAGAGGCAGGTTTTTGCCTGAAACAAGGGGTAAATATGAATATGGAAGAAGCAATTAGGGAAGCATTACCCAAAATATTGATTCTAAATGAATCTCAAACACGTAAGCTTGGTCTTTCCGTATGGGATCGTTCTAAGGAGTATGAAATTGAAAAGGTGGCTCAGGATTACTTGGATGATTTCAATTCGCTGCTTCAAAAATAATTTGTTTTTTGAGTTTAAAATCTTGGATAACATCTAGCCGCAATCTATTTTAGAATGATGAATTACAGTTTGTGTGGTTTTTCTACTTTTGCATTCATACTTAGTCTTTTTTCAGTAATCCCTTTCTTTGTAGGTGCAGAACCTGAGGAAACAAAGGGTTTTCCTGAAGACGAAATTGTTTTTCCTGAAACGCTCTTAAACATTTCAGGTGAAAAAGTGGCCACCGAAAAAATAGGTGAAAAGTATGTTGGTATTTATTTTTCTGCAAGTTGGTGTGGTCCCTGCAGGAAATTTACTCCGAAACTTATAGAATTCAGAAATAAGCATTCCAAGGAGTTCGAAGTTATTATGGTTGGGGGAGATGGAAGTGCAAAGGCACAAGCGAACTATATGAAAAAATATGGTATGCCATGGCTCGCGATGGAAAATCAATCTTTAGAAGCAAAGCATGCAAGTAAAGTATCAGATGTCGAATTCATTCCCTTTCTTGTAGTACTGGATAAAGAGGGAAACATTGTCACTAAAGCCGGCAAGCAGGATTTGACCAAATTGGGCGATGGAGCCTTAGACTATTGGAAAGACTTATAATAACGGATCGTCAAAGGCGGACAGCCACACCTTGCTCTTGCATTATTTTCTTTGTTTCCTTTATGGAATATTCGCCAAAATGGAAAATGCTTGCTGCTAGTACCGCACTGGCGTGACCTTCTAAAATACCTTCTGCCATATGCTTAGGTCTTCCAACCCCTCCAGATGCAATCACAGGAACCTCTACTGCATCACTTAATGTGCGTGTTAATTTAAGATCATAACCATCCTTAGTACCATCGCGATCCATGCTGGTAAGCAAGATCTCACCTGCCCCCCGCTTTACGACTTCTTTAGCCCACGAAATGGCATCAAGGGAGGTTTCTTTTCTGCCCCCATGTGTGTAAACGATCCACTGATCTTTTCCCGGCACCTGTTTTGCATCTATAGCTACAACAATGCATTGATTTCCATACTGTGATGCGGCTTGGTTAATGATTTCAGGATTTAAAATGGCAGCGGTGTTTAAGCTAACTTTATCCGCACCACAAAGGAGCATTTGCCGTATGTCTTTAAGCTCGCGAATTCCTCCCCCTACGGTGACCGGCATGAAACAGGAAGCAACCGTCTCTTCTACCACCTCATGCATAGTTTGCCTTTCGTCACTGGATGCGGTTATATCTAAGAAAACCAATTCATCGGCACCTTGTTCCTGGTATGCCTTTGCTACCTCTACGGGGTCGCCAGCATCTATTAGTGATTTAAACTGGACTCCTTTAACGACTCGGCCCCCATCAACATCGAGACAGGGAATAACTCGTGCGGAGAGCATAGGTTTGGGAATTAAAGGAAACTAAGGTTCTGAAAATTCGAGCAAAAAGTTTTACTCGTCTGCAAAGGCAACATCCGGTTGGTATGAAAGAACCAGCTTGTATTGCTGGCCTGGACGCATGACAAGTGGGTGGTCGCGAACCAAAAATTGGATGTAATGAATATTTCCTGAATATCCACGATATTCAGGATTATCAGAAACAGTTTCAAAAGAACTCCATTTTGCCTGAAAGTCGTCGGTCTCGACATTTGCACGCAATCCTTCTGCTCCTTGCGTAAGGGTAGTTCCGAGGCGGTAAGTCGAGTGAGGTGATCCGATAATCAATGCCAACCGCATTTTGTCCAGAGTGACTTGATTTTTAACTTTAAAGCTAAATTCTGATTGAATTTTTCCATCTCCAAATGTCCACTGAACTTGGCAACTTCCCAAGCCGTGAGCATATTCACCATTCGTTTTAACTAAATCAGGTTGATCGAATCGAAGATAAAAAGATTTTCTTAACCCCACCCCGGTGACACAATTTTTACCATAATAAGCTGGTATCACTGCGGTGTCACCAAAGGTAAGCTCGGGTAACATCACCGGTAAGTATTGATTTACAGGCCAATCAAATATTCCCGGGCAATGTGGAAATGCTAAATTATCGCAATTAGGTTTGGCACCCGGACCGATCAAAGGAAGTTGAAATTGTAGGCCATTATTTTCATCCCGGTAAAGAAACAAACCATGCTCTTTTTTGTGAGACTTATCAAAAGTAACAAACCGTCCTGCAACTTTTGATCGCTGAGGTGGAGCAACACCCAAAGAACCGCCAATTACCCTTGCGAGCCTTGACCACTGACAGAGGTATCTTGCAGCGTCAAAATTGGCCATTCTGGTGGTGTGGTTTGGAACTGTGTTCCTTTCGTCATCACGAATTGCTAGATCCCCTTTTTCCTGATCTAAGTAAGTTACAAAGAAATACTGAAAAAGCTTTCTCAGCGTGTCCAGGTAGAGAGGCATTTTTTCTGCTGATATCCAATGATCACGCATAGACTGAAGGATCATACTTATGCAGTGTAGCTGGCCGTAGGCTCCGACTGACCTTCCATAATTCCAACCAAGCCCATCCTGCCTGGTCATGTCTGGTAGCATGCGAAGATATTTTTCCGCAAAAGTTCTTAACTTAGGGAGTTTACGATCCTTCAGGTGAACATTTGCGTGTAGTTGGAGTGCTTGCCTAATGAAGATGAAAGACAAAGGACCGTACAAATCATAAACTCCGCAAACTCCATCGGGATAATCATTGCAATAACCGCTGGAGCTATTGGCTTCGATGCGCTCTACAAAGCGATCAATCACTTTCCCGGTATCGTCTTTTTTGGTTAACCCAAAACTGAAACGGGCAACAGATTTAGCGACATTGAATGCCTGAAAATGATCTTTGTGATCAGAACGACTCATCAATGATGTGTCTAATTGCTCTCTCGTTTGGTCCTGCAATCTTTCCCAAACAGAATTTCTTTCTTTGGATGCACCGAATGAAAGGAGTCCAAGAGCCGCGTAGGCTAACCCATTCTCAGAGGCTTCTGGAGTAAAGGCTTGCTGGGTAACACAGCGAGCAGACAGATCAAACAGGTCAAAGCCCTCGAGTTCTAATTCCCCAGAAGCTCGGAAGAACTCTCCAATAGCCAAGGCAGCGTGACCCGGTTCGTCGACGCGGGAATCTTCGCCGGGAGCAGGGGTGACGCTACCGTCTTCGTTTATATGTTGGAGGTTGTTGCCAAGCAAAGAGCGGGCAAGGTCCAAGCATTGTTCGGAAAAGTTGTGCATATAAAGCCGAAAGGGATATTCAACGCAAATCGATTAAAGTGCCTTGAAAGGGAAGGTTTGTCAATGTGTTATGAAGTTTGAATAAGTTCGAGAAATTCTTTGTTGGAAGAAGTTTTAGCAAGTCTCTCCAAAAGAGTTTCTGCTGCATCAATTACTTTCATTGGGGACATAGCACGACGCAGAAATGATGTTTTCTCTAAAATATCTCGATCTACCAGGTCTTCCTCTTTTCTGGTTCCTGATGAAGCAAGGTTTATGGCAGGCCAAAGTCTGAGTTCAGCAACTTTGCGATCGAGAATTATTTCACAGTTTCCAGTACCTTTAAATTCCTGAAAAATTAATTCATCCATTTTGGACCCTGTTTCTACCAATGCAGTTGCCACAATGGTAAGGGAACCTGATTCTTCTGAGTTTCTAGCGGAAGAAAATATTTGCCTTGGTTTTTCGAGTGCACGAACATCTAGGCCGCCAGTCATGGTACGCCCACTCTTGCCGGAATTGGCGTTGTATGCCCTGGATAATCTGGTAATGGAATCCATCAAAAGCACTACATCTTTTTTGGACTCAACCAAGCGTTTCGCACGCTCGATGGCCAGTTCCGCCACTCTAAGATGACTCTTCACTTCTTCATCATTTGACGAAGCATAAATCTCAGCGTCAACTGTACGCTTAAAATCGGTCACCTCTTCAGGACGCTCATCGATCAGCATCACCATGAGGTGACATTCGGGGTGATTTTCCTCAATTCCTTTTGCAATGTCGTGCAAAATAGTAGTTTTGCCTGCTCTCGGAGGGGCCACAATTAAGGCTCGTTGCCCTTTCCCAATGGGGCAAAACAGGTCCAGCACCCGGGTTGTCATTCGACCATCGCTTGTCTCCAAATTCAATTTTTCCTTGGGCTGAATCGTGGTAAGTTGATCGAACCGAAAAAGTTTTTTTCGCTCATGAATAGGCAAACCGTCAACTGAGTGTACATATTGCACTTTGGGGTTTGGCCTCCTTTTATCGAAGGAAGCGTCGGCATGGATGACAGATCCTCTTTTAAGCTTAAATCTTCGGACGAGCTCCTTGGGCACAAATGGATCGTGAGGTGTGGTTTTGCCTCCCCGACTTGGGTCAAGCAAAACACCTGCTTTGTTCTCGACTATGTCGAGCATGCCCTCAACCTGTTTAGGGTCGGGAGCGCTATCTTGTTCTTCGCTCATACGATGCAAAATGGGTTTGCCTGTGATAAAGGCTTATTGAAGGGGGGGTGTCCGAAACTAATGTAAATCTCAAATCGGAACAGTAATGACTATTCAAAATCTCAGACACAATACGTCAACCATGTAAAACGAAAATTTGTAAATGAGGTGGTTCTTTTAGACATATTAGGTTATGACTGATTTAGATGAAGCCATACTATTTAACAACTGCAATTGATTATGCTAATGGATCCCCTCATTTGGGGCACGCTTATGAAAAAATATTAGCGGATGTTATCAGTAGGACGAAGAAAGTTATGGGGCAATCTGCACATTTTGTCACCGGTCTGGACGAGCATGGACAAAAAGTACAACAAGGAGCTGCCAAGGAGGGCATACAGCCACAAGTTCGCTGTGATCGAATCGCAAATGAATTTCAAAAGATGTTGGTTACTTTGGGAATAGGGCATGACGATTATATTAGAACCACTGAAACGCGTCATAAACAGGTCGTTACCGCTTTACTACAAGACTTATTTGAAAGAGGGGAAATCTATCAGGCTGAATACAGTGGTTTTTACTCGATGAGAGCTGAACAATTTCTGCAGGAGAAAGATAAAGTAGATGGAAAATGGCCAGAAATTTTTGGCGAGGTTACTGAAATTACGGAAAAAAACTATTTTTTTAAGTTGGGAAAATACCAGGAATGGTTGCTCCAGTTTTTAGAAGAAAATCCGAATTTTATTCTTCCTGCACATCGCCAGTCGCAAGTCATTGAGTTTCTTAAAGAACCCCTCAATGATCTTTGCATTTCACGACCGAAAGATCGGTTGTCTTGGGGCATTCCTCTTCCATTCGATCAAGAGTATGTAACCTATGTTTGGTTTGATGCGCTGGTAAATTATATAACAGCGGCTGGCTACGGACAGGAAGACTTCACAAAGTTATGGCCCGCTGATCTTCATGTTATTGGTAAAGACATCCTGGCTCCTCCTCATGCAGTCTATTGGCCCATAATGCTGAAGGCCTGCAACATCGACCTTCCTAAGCAGATTTTAGCTCATGGATGGTGGACCAGCTCCGGGGAGAAAATGTCCAAGAGTACGGGTGAAAGCATTAGTCCGCTGGAACTGGTCAATGATTATGGTGCAGATGCTTTTCGTTTTTTTGTGATGAGGGAAATGAAAGTCGGTCATGACGCTGAATTTTCGCTTGAAAGATTCGAATCAAGATACAGGGCCGACCTAGGAAACGATTTAGGGAATTTAGTAAGCAGGTTGCTCCATATGTGTTCAAATTATTTTGATTCAGTGGTCCCAGAGAATTACGAGCCAGAGCAGCCAGAAATTGAACTTCAAGAGAAGTGGAAGGTAACTCACAAGACTTCACTAGAATTTTTTGAGGAATTTCAATTTAGTTTAGGCTTGGATCAAATTTCAGGGTTCATACGGGCAATTAATAAATATGCAGATGAAAGAGTACCTTGGAAACTTGCCAAATCTTCCGATGCAGCAGATCAGAGAAACTTACAAAACTGTCTATCAAATATGGTTGAAGCCCTCCGTCTCGCCAATTCTTTGCTTGTGGCAGTGATGCCGGAAATTCACTCGAAAATAAATGAGAGACTCGGACTGCCTCCATGTAAATCATGGCAAGCTGACCTTAGCTGGGACAATCGTTTAAATGGAAAAATGATTAAAGAAAAAATTATTCTGTTTCCTCGGAAATAGTCGTTTCTTTATCCACCATCTGGATCTCTAGTGAAAGCACACGAGTATCGTCCGCTTCCAGGATTTTAATTTGTAAACCCGCAAGTTCGAGAATTTCTTGATTCTCGGGAATCCTGCCTAGTTCTTTGGTAACGACTCCACCTACGGTAGCGGTGTCGTCCTCGTCTTCGAAAAGATTAATTTGTTCTGGAAGATCATGAACGGGCACAAGTCCGGAAACCTTCCATTTGTTTTCATCAATTTTCTCTACGGCTTTCTCATCTGAATCAAATTCATCCTGAATCTCTCCCACGACTTCTTCGAGAATATCCTCAAGAGTGATTACACCGTCAATTCCGCCAAATTGATCTCCAACCAGAGCCATATGAACCTTTAACTTCATCATTCTTTTTAGGGCAACGGGTAGTGGCTCTTCTCTTGAAAGGCGGGCAGGTGCTTTGGTTATTTTTCGCAAATCAAAATTTTGGCTGGTATCTGAAAGTGCCCGAAACGCATATTTTACATGCACAACCCCGAGACATTTGTCTAAATCGTCGTCGCAAAGGGGTAGCCGTGTATGGCCACAGGATTTAGCAATCTCGAGGTTGGTTGAAAAAGAATCATTTACATCAAGGATTTGAACCTGGTTACGGGGAATCATCACATCGTTTACCTTAAGCTGGCTCATTTCTATGGTGTTCCCCATAATTTCGAGAATTTCAGGGTCTAAATTTGCTCCCTCTCGACCGACCACTCGAATATGGTCTGCAACTTCACTCTCTTCATCCTGCTCTGTTACCATCTTTTGATTAGAGGATTCCATGCCTTTTTCCAAAATCAAAATTAAAAAGGATAAGGGTTTGCAAATAAGCCTGATAAGCATGACAGGCAAAAGTGCGATTTTCAGATAGAGCTCTATATTTTGACTTTGGGTGATTTTCTTTGGAAACATCCAAGATGAAATTCTTTCAACAGACAGTGAGGCGACAAAGCAAAATGTCAGGGTTCCAAAATGATTTTCAGGAGCTTGACCATAATCAGTAGAAAATTTTGAAAACACCAAAAATCCTAACAAGATTTGCAGAGAAGAAAGAGTAGATGCTTCCACATGGAAAGGACGCTCATGGTTGGGCAATTGTAGACAATCTGAAAATAAACGGACGATTTGGCTTCCAGAGCTGGGACTCGCAACTAAGCCTGAGCGTATCCGATCAACAAGTGTTCGATAAATACCTAAGGCACCAGCCCAAAAAATAAAAATGAGCCATATCGCCAAAATGTTTGGCAAAGGAAAGCTTATCGAAGTCATTTAAGATCAAGTTTTGGAAGAACTTCTTTTAAAGCTGCCATTGCTTTTTCATTCTCTATTTCAGTACCTATGGATATACGAAGATAGTTCCCCAGTTCATAAGGCATTGGTCTTGTGATGATGCCTTTTTGTTGCAATGCTTCAAAAATCTTTCTGCCATTTCCTACATTGACCAGTATGAAATTTGCATAACTTGGGACATATTCTAAGCCTAGTTCGCTCAGTCCTTGCTCCAACTGTTTTAGGCCATTCTCATTTCTTCTTCGGCACTGAAGTACCCATTCTTCATCTTCAAGGGCGGCGATTGCAGCAGCTTGAGCGACGGAGTTGGCATTGAAGGGCTGCCTTGCTTTTTGGAGTAAAGATATCATTTCTTTTGATCCGTAACCGTACCCTATTCTTAGCCCAGCTAATCCGTGGATTTTGGAAAAGGTGCGAAGGCCCATCACTTTTTTTCCTGATTTGATAAAAGGGCGAAGGTCGAGTGGATCTTCAAGGTATTCAGAATAAGCTTCATCAAGGCAGACAATTACATGATCAGGCATTACATCGATAAACGAAGAAAGTTCTTCCTTTGTATTGGCTGTACCGGTTGGGTTATTCGGGCTCGGTAAAAATACTATTTTAGTTTTTGGGGTAATTGCTTCTCGTATAATATTTAAATCATGTTTGAGGTTTGGCATCTTTACGGCCACGGGTTGTGCACCCATGAGAAGAGTTACCAATTTGTAAACAGCAAAAGCATGCTCACCAAAGATGATTTCATCGGTTTCGTTGATAAAAACATGTCCAATCAATTCGATGATTTCATTGGAACCGTTGCCGAGAATGAAGTTGTTGGTAGAGAGGGAAAATTTGGAAGCAAGACTTTCTAGTAGAAAAGTTCCACTGCCATCCGGATACAAATGCACTTGTTTAAGTGCACCCATGGCTTTTTCCAAAGCTTTTGGTGATGCACCCCACGGGTTTTCATTGGAGGCAAGTTTGACAATTTCATGCTCGGCTATGTCAAATTGCTCTGCAACTTTTTCTACAGGTTTGCCAGGAATGTAAACAGGTTGATCGAGGATGCGAGGGTTCGCAAGTTGCTTTAGATTCATTTAGTACCTGAAAGCTAACTTTATGCCGTTAATACTTCAAGGAAAAGCTTTGGGGTGAATTCGCGTATTGTGAGATCAATACACTTGAGTATGGTGATGTTTTGTGAAAGTTGCACTTTTTGGAGCTTCAGGACTATTGGGCTGGTCTATTTATCAAGAATTGAACCGAAGAGGGTTTAATAGCTTCCAATATTGCCAACAACCATTTGGGGATGGCCCGACTTCTTCATTTAGATGCCTGGATTTGTTGAATGAAGTAAAGCTCACGCGGGAATTGCTAGATGAATGGCCCGACGCTATCATTAATTGTGCTGCCGTATCATCACCTGATTTAGTAAACCAAAACCCTGAAGGTGCCGCAGAGCTAAATGTTAATGTTGCCCGGAGGCTAGCTGAAATATCTTCTCATCTAGGTGCTAGATTTATACACATTTCGAGTGACATGGTTTTTGAGGGTCGAGAGGAGCCTTACCGCTCAACTGATATGCCACAACCGATCAGTGAATATGGAAATCAAAAATTGGAGTCAGAAAAGAAAGTTCTCTCTGCGATCGATGAAAATGTGGTGGTTTTAAGGCTCACATTGATTAACGGTAACAGTCCGCGAGCGAACCGTAGCCCACATGAGAGAATTTTTGAATCTATTCAAAATGACAAGCCTCTTACTCTTTTTGATGACGAATATAGGCAACCATGCTCTGCCGATAATGTAGCAGCTGTGGTTGTGGAACTACTTGAAAGACCAAATCTAAATGGGTTGTTTCACTGGGCAGGAAGTGAGGTTATATCTCGTTTTGAATTAGGCAGGAGGATCCTTGAGAGGTTTGGTTTTTCAGAAAATTTAGTAAAGAGAGGATCCCTCAAAGAATCTTTCGAACGGGTTGGACGGCGTCCAGAAAAACTTACTTTTGAGCTCTCACCTTTGCTTGGTAAGATTAAGACAAAGCCTGAGACAATCGATCAACAACTCGAAGGATTGAAAGTACCGGATA
>NZEN01000079.1 GCA_002689665.1 Opitutia bacterium
GGGATAGACGGGACTCGAACCCGCGACCTCCGGCGTGACAGGCCGGCGCTCTAACCAACTGAGCTACTACCCCAAATCGCGAATTGCAGATAAAAACAATCTGAGGGGTGGAAGTCAAGATACAAGATTCCTTGAAATTTTGCCTACAATCACGATCGTTTTATCCGAAATTGACTTGGAGAACCTCGAATTTCATGCAGTCTGTTTTTTATGAATAATTTGTGTGTGGAAAAGATGGAACTTGGACCGATAGCCACGAATGCATTTTTGTTATGGGAAGAAAATGGAAATGGAGAGGCTGTGCTGATTGACGCACCTCCTTTTGCCCGTGAAACCGTACAGCAATTCCTGGACCGGGAAAAACTCAAGCTCAAGGGGATCTGGCTGACTCATGGCCATTGGGATCATATGGGTGGAGTGGCCGACTTTGATACCGGTGATTTAGAAATCATTGGGCACAAGGATGATCAGATCATGTTTGAGCAGCCGGGAATTATGTCGACTTTTGCGATCCCGGGGCTGGAATTAAAGCCGGTGCAAATTACCCGATGGGTGGAACATGGCGATCAATTAGATCTATGGGGTAGGGAAGTAGGCATTCGCCATTGCCCGGGCCATTGTCCTGGGAATGTTGTTTTCTGGGTCAAGAAGGAGGGGCGGTGCTTTGTGGGTGATGTGATCTTTGCAGGTAGTGTAGGACGAAGTGATTTGCCGGGTGGGGATTTTGCAGTTCTCGAAAAATCGATCCGTGAAAGTATCTACACATTACCTGGAGAAACCATTCTGCACCCCGGGCATGGAGAGGATACCCTGGTGGATCGGGAAAAAAGCTCCAATCCGTTTGTCCAGGCATAAAAATTTCAATAACCTGACTGTAATTTTATGATCAGGGTGCTGGGAAGTGAAGAACCGATGGGTGTCGATGAAGCCAGCCTGGTGGAGAGTATTTTCGAGGATGGTGGTAGCCTGATGCAGGCACTCGATTTTGAACACCGGGCTGAACAGACGGAGATGGCGATGTCGGTGGTGGATGCTCTGCATGACGGGACTCATTTGTTATTCGAGGCAGGTACGGGAGTCGGAAAAAGTCTGGCTTATCTGATCCCATCCCTCATCCATGCGGTGCGTAACAAACGTCCCTGTGTAGTGGCCACCAATACAATCAATTTGCAGGAGCAGCTATTGGAAAAAGATATTCCCGCGGTAAGACAGGTTTTTGAATCAGATGAAAGATATCAATCTTTTGCGGATTTTAAATGTGCCCTTTTGGTGGGGAGGGCAAATTATCTCTGTTCGACCCGTTTACATCGAGCACTGAGCGGACAGTCCGATTTTCTCGATGGAGGGCAAAGGAAAGAACTGGAAAGGATTGCAGAGTGGGTGAGTGATGGTGCCGTCGAGGGAATCCGGCAGGAAATGTCTCCTCCTCCATCTGCGGTGGTATGGGATCAAGTGAATGCAGATTCGTCCCTTTGTTCAAACAAGAGATGCCATCCGGATCATTGTTGCTATCGCCGAGCACGAGCCCGGGTAGAGGGAGCTAACTTGGTGATTGTAAATCACAGCTTGCTGTTTTCTTTGCTCGGTGCTGGTTTTGGTCCCGGGGATGACGAGGGTGGGGTTCTGTTTGCCGATGATTTTATTATTTTTGACGAGGCTCATGAGATGCCAGATGTGGCCAGTGATCATCTAGGTCTGTCGATCAGTTCCTGGGCTTTGGAGACTTTTTTGCGGAGGCTTTACAACCCGAGGCAGGGGAAGGGATTGCTGAAGTTGGCGGGTCGGTTATCTGATTTTGAGGCGGTGGAGAATGCAATCCAGGCGGTTGAAGATTTCTTTCAGTTTTTGCATGTGGAGAGTCTGGGACAAAAAGACCGATCCCGGTTGGTCGAAAAGGGGAGGCTGCCGATGGAGGTTTTCCCTCCTCTTAGCTTAGTTTTACGAAAACTTGTGGAATTGGGGGAGCTTTGTGAGGATGAAACTGCAAAACTCGAAATTAAGGATCAGGCGAAGCGGATGCAGTCTTATTTGCATGGGTTGTCGGAGGTTTTTGATCTGAAGAATCCAGACGCGGTCTATTGGATGGAGAGGACTGGGAAAAAGAATCAAATTATTCATCTGCGGAGTGCTCCTCTAAAGGTTGCCGAGATTTTACGGGAGGAACTTTTTGCCAAACAATCCTCTATTATTATGACCAGTGCGACCCTGACCCGAAAAGGAAAAGCGGATTCCTTCCGAAAAGAGGTGGGGGTGGATCAGGCGGAAGACCGGGTAGTAAAATCACCCTTTGATTATGAAAATAACATGCAGGTTCGGATTATGTCTGACTTTCCCGAGCCTCAGGGCAGGAACCGGACATTGTACTTAAAATGTCTGGTGAAAGCGATTGATACAGCTGCCCGCTCGATGGAGGGAGGAACCCTCGTCTTGTTCACCAACTATGCGGATCTGGAGTATTGTTATCACAACCTTCGGGGGCCATGGTCTAAGCTCGGGCGGTCCGTGTATGCACAAGGACAGGGCTTTTCCCGATCTGAGCTACGGAATAAGATGGTGGAGGAGGGCGATGTTTTACTTCTGGGAGCGGAAAGTTTTTGGAAGGGGTTTGATGCCAAGGGTCCATGCTTGTCCCAGGTTATTTTGACACGGTTACCTTTTGAAAACCCTGGTCATCCGATCATGGAGGCTAAAACGGAAAGGTTGGAGTCGGAGGGAAAAAGTTCCTTTATGGAAATTACTATTCCCAAGGCGGTGATTCGTTTTCGACAGGGGATTGGTCGTTTGATTCGCTCGCATACGGATGTTGGTGATTTATTGATCCTTGATTCCCGAATTTTGAACAAACGTTACGGTGCCCACTTTTTATCGGAATTGCCAAGCGGAGGCTATGAGTTAGAACAAATTGGTGAAATGATGGGGGAGGTGGGAACTGAGTAAAAGCGAACCAATTTATACTTTTGTCAATTGACTTCAGTAACAACTTTGTATCCTAATAGTCACACGCCCATACTGATATGATCATTACTTCCCATGGACATAGTGATGTCGGCTTCGTTAGAGAAAACAACGAAGACTCTTTTCTTGTAGATGAAAGCAAGGGAATTTATTGCGTTGCTGATGGTGTCGGCGGTCTGCCTTTTGGCAACTTGGCCAGTCGCTTGGCGGTGAAATTGTTTGCGGCCATGATTCACAACCCTTCCGATTGTCTGACCCCTGAAGAATTGAGGCAGATATCCCATCGAGTGCACAAAGATGTGGTGGAGTGTGGCCATCTGGTCGGAGGTGAGAATGGGGTAGGTACCACATTTTCGGGGATTCGTCTCTTATCGGACAGCTGCCTGTTTTCACATGTGGGAGATTCTTCCATCTTGTACAGTGACGGTTCCGGCCTGAAAAAAATTTCAAAATGCCATACCCTGGGCGATGAATTAATCGAAAAGCATGGACCGGATGCAGCCAATGATATGCCTGAACACTATATGCACACGCTAACGCGCTGCATGGGGCAGGATATTGACTTTGAAGTGGATATCGGAGAGCAGAAACTCTCTCCCGGTGATCAATTGATTATTTGCTCCGATGGGATAACGAACATGGTTGAGTTAGAGGAAATCAATCAAATGATGATAGATCTGGAGCCTAAGGATTTTATCCATTCATTGATTGATGCTGCGAACCAAAACGGTGGAGTTGACAACTCAACCGCCGTGACCATTCGCATTTCCTAATCCGCAATCCGCAATGACCGATAAAATTTCGGCCCTGCAGGAAAAGCTCGCTTCAAATCCTGGTCAAGTTTTTCACCGATACAGCCTGGCTCAGGCATACTACGAAAATAAGCAGCTACATGAGGCTTGTGGTGAATTCGAAAAATGCCTTGAAGCGAAACCGGATTGGATGATGGCGGCTCTGTTTTTGGGCAAAGCCTACTTAGAGGACGAAAACAGAGAAAGAGCCAAAGTATATTTGGAACGGGCCCTGTCCTTGGCCGAAGACCAAAACCATGATGATCCAGCTGAGGAAGCAACCAAGCTTTTGACGGAATGCAGTCGTCCCGGCTAACTCCTTGTTTACTTTAGTCTGGGGTCGATGGGGAAATTAATCGGGCGGTTATCTCTGGTCAGTTCCCTGACTTTATTGTCCCGCATTCTTGGATTGGGAAGAGATGTACTTTTTTTTAGTTGTTTTGGGGCTTCGCTTATTGGAGAGGCCTTCATCCTTGCCTTTACCTTTCCCAATCTTTTTCGACGAATGTTGGGAGAGGGGACCCTAAGTTCGGCCTTTATCCCTGTTTTTACTGACACACTTAAAGTAAAATCCAAAGAGAAAGCCCTTTTTTTACTCAATCAAGTGACTTCCCGCCTGTTTGTTTTTTTGGGGTTGGCGAGTCTCGTCGTTTGTGTGGTGTCCTATTTTACAAGCGGCTCAGCGTTCCTGAATCAGGCCAAGTGGGTGGAAGGATTGTTTCTGAATAGTATATCTTTCGGGTATGTGGTGCTGATTTGTGGTTCTGCTATTTTAGTGGGTGCCCTGAACAGCACGGGCCGATTTTTTGAGGGAGCGTTTTCCCCGGTGATTTTAAATTTATTTATGATTATTTCGATGATCGCAGGAAAGTTCATTTTTGGTTTAGAATTAAGAGAATTGGCAATGGCCTTGTGCGTAAGTGTTTTGCTTGCCGGGGTTGTTCAATTATTGCTTCCATGGTTAAAGCTGAGAAGCTCGCTTACTTGGAAATTCAGCCTGACACTGTCAGCTTCTGCTGAGATGGAGCAGATAAAATCACTCTTCTGGGTGGGAGCTCTGGGGGCGGCAGTTGGGCAAATCAATATCCTTGTTTCGAGATTTTTCGCTTATTCTCTCGATGAAAGTGGGGGGCTCTCTTACTTATTTTTGTCGTCCCGATTGGTCGAACTGCCGCTGGGTGTTTTTGCCATTGCTATCACTACTGTGTTCTTTCCAGAAATGGCAAGGGCGGTGAGCGGGAATGACCGGAAAAAATTTTTAGAATCGGTGCATCGTGGTTTGCGGTTAACGGCGGGCATTACAATACCGGCTGCGGTGGGCTTAGCGATTCTGGCTGAACCAATTCTGACCACTCTGTTCCAATGGGGTGAATTCGGGAAAGAGGCAGTAATGGATGCCTCTGAAATTTTACTTATTGCCAGTGCGGGCCTTCCTTTTTACGCGATTTCCACCTTTTTGGTAAAAGTATATCATTCCAAGAAGAAGATGAATTTACCTTTGCAGGCGGCAGTAATCAGTCTTTCAGCTAATCTCTTTTTTAGTCTGTTTTTGATTGGAGAGTACCAAGTGCATGGGCTCGCCTGGGCAAATGTACTGGCAGCCATGATGCAGACTTTGTATCTAGTTTTTCGTTTGGAAGAGATTTCTTTTAAAACTCTACTGGCAAAGCAACCCTTGCACCTCTTTTCAATTTTGCTTTCGGCGGCAAGCATGGCTTTGGTTATCTGGCTCTTGCGACAAAATCTCTTTATTCCAAGTAACAAAATAGAAAATTTGTTGTATCTATTTATGACAATTCCAGCTGGAGTGATCACATATGGAATCGTCCTTTTGGTTTTCAGGTTTCCTGAATCGAATAAAATAGTACAAAAGATTATTTCCCGCTAGAAAGCGGTGGGCACGAAATCATTGACAAAGCGGTGGGTTTTTAAGAATCTTCGATTTAGTATGAATCAATCTAGCGATAAGGTTCGAGGGTTTACTCTGATGGAATTGATGGCGGTATTAGTTATCATCGGAATTCTTTTCGGGATCATTTTTACGGGGGCCAGTTATCTTTTCAGTGCACAGGAGGATAAGAAGGCAAATGCTGAGGTTGAGACTATTGCCTTGGCTTTGAAACAGTTTCATTCTGAGCATGGAGATTACCCTATTGCCTCGGTCTCTCAGACGGAAGAGCAACGCGGGAAAATTCTATTTATGTCTTTGTCGGGTTGGCTAGATGCTTCCGGAAACGAAATTGAAAAAGATCTCAGAGGAAAATCATTTTTGCCATCCGATAGCTATGCTCTTGGACAGGTTGATGGTGATGATATCGAGACGGTTACTCTTACTGGAGATCAATTATTGGGAGACATTGGTAAGGATGAGGAGATCTTTTTGATCGATCCCTGGTCAACAGCTTATGTCTATGAATATCCTCGCTCCGATGGGCACACAGGGTACTTACTTTATAGCAAGGGCCCTGACGGGCAGTCGTCTTATTTTACAACTGAACTTACGAGTACTCCTGAAAAACAGTCGATTGATGAAGATAATATTCCCGCACATGAACCAGGGAAGTGGTAAGGGCTTTCCTGAATTAGTATTATGAAAAATAAAAACACCAAAGGTTTTACACTTATTGAATTGCTTGTCGTAATTGCGATCCTGGGCGTATTAATGGGATTAATTGGACCCAAGGTTTTTGATCTTCTCAGTGGATCTAAAGGGACGAAAACCCAGGCGATTTTTAAGTCGTGGGTGACCCAACTCTACCAATACAAAGAGTACTACAAATACTTTCCTCCATTCTTACTGGAAAATGAAGAGGGGGAACCCATTTTACTCACAGATGATGAGTCCCATGCCGCTTTCATTGGAGCCTTGAAAGGCATGCAATGGGATGTCGGAAGTCAATCTTGGTCAAAATTAGATGACGACATGCTCAGAGAAAATAAAAAGTCGAGGCAGTTTCATTCCTTCACCGAAGACGAGTTTGGAGAAGATGGATATCTGGCCGATGCATGGGGCGGGCGAAATATCCAGATTGTGGTAGATCAGGATGGAGATGGATTGATCGAATTGTCTTCCGAAGTGGTGAATGAAATAAAAGAAGCACTGAAAAGTGACTACGACAGCGAGGTTGTCGAAGAAGCCGCCGAAAAATTTAGAGTAATCCGGGATAAAGTCGGAATTTTCGTGCTCGAGGATAAAACCGGAGAGTTTGATTCTGAGAATGTATTTTCCTGGGACATCCAGAAGTTTCTCGCGGAATAATCTTTTTCAAATTTACCGATGATTCGCCGTTCTCAGGGATTTACGCTGATGGAACTACTCGTCGTGTTGGCAGTGATGGGGGTGATGATGGGATTGATTGGTTTCACCCTCCTGGGAGGTGGTGGAAATGAATTGGGTGCCGCTCAACGAGAACTTTTGGGGATGGTTCAAAAAGCCCGAGCCCAGTCGGCTCTGAGTGGAAGAGAGACCCGGTTGCTTGTATGGAATGATCCTGAAGATGAAGATAAATATCATCGCTACCTCGAAATCGTGACCAAGGATGCCAACCAGAGTGAGAGTTGGGTAGTCGCCGGAGAGGGATTCTTTTTAACCGATGGAGTATACCTCGTTCCGAATGATGAAAGTCTTTCGGTACAATCGGATGACTGGCGGGAAGATGCTTTTTCAATTTGGAGTCATGATGATGGTGAAGAGTTTAAGCTTAATCCTGCCTTCAAAGGTATGAGGAAAGAAGGAGGCTCTGAAGATTTTATTTACATGGCGTTCAACGGATCAGGGAATTTGATCTGCCGGGAGGACAGCAGCGGAGTTCTTCAGCCTCCTAAATTAGTTCTTGCCGTCGGAGAGCCAAATCCTGCTGATGAAAATAAGGCTCTACGGTTTAATGATGCGAATTCGATAGCCGGAATCCTGATGAGAAGATTTGGAGGTTTTGCGATACTCGATGTGAACGACTTTATCCGGCCTTGAAGCAAATGAATACTAGATTAAAAAAAGGATTCACTCTCATCGAAGTAGTGATCGCTCTGGCTGTTTTTGCTTTTCTAATAGGTGGATTACTTGGCTTTTTGCCATGGAGCGTGGAAGGAGTAAGTAAAGTCAGGGAACAGGACACTGCATATGGGTTGGTTGATGGCATACAAATAGAGTTGGAAAGAATGGGGTTTTCTTTGGTGGGTGCTGGTACTCATCGGCTTGCGGGTATGTATAGTGCCTTTGATTCGCCACGTGAGTCAGGCACGAAATTGGATCTATTGCTGGTTGCACGAAGGTCGGGGGGGCAGGTAGCTTTCGAGCAGGTGGTGGAAGAGGCGTCACTTGCCGAGATGAATAGCGATCAATTAGAGGAAGGGGCGAATCAAGATCTTCTGACAAAAGAAACTGGTGGAGTTGTTTATTTTAACCTGACAGAAAACCAGGAGCCTGTTTCCCTGGTTGGTTTTGATGACAGTCAGAAAGAAATTTACCCGTATTCAACCCGATGGATTCCAGAGGAGGAAAGATATTTCCTGATTAAATGTTCGCAGTTTCCTCTGGAGCATCGACATCAACATCACCCAAGTAATGGTTTTCTCGCCTTGCAAGTTGATGTACAGTGGCCTTACAAGGTGCCTGACCCCTCGTCAGATGGTGGGTTTCGCCGAATTCCGATGAAATACCGCAATCACTTTAGGTTACCGATGGCGATCACCCGCTAGGGTTCTTTATTTTTAATGCTCAAGCATTGGTTACTTGCATCGCGACCTAAAACTCTAGTTGCCTCACTCATGCCGGTGGTTGCTGGTTTCTTGCTTGCGTACGATCAGTCTCCTGATGTCTCAAAAGTAACAGGTATACTTTGCTTCTTATATTGTCTTCTTGTCCAGATAGGAACTAATTTTGCGAATGATTACTTTGACTTTCTAAAAGGGGCGGACGACAGACGAGAAAATGCACCGCAAAGAATGGTCAGCAGTGGGCTAATAAAGCCAAAGGTTATGTTTGTGGCGACTTGTCTGGTCTTTTGCCTAAGCTTTATAGTTGGGATTTATATAATGGAGTCGGTGGAAGGCAGCCGGTTTCTGGTTTTTGTGGGTATGACGAGCATCCTTTTTGGGGTTGGCTATACCGGTGGACCTTTTCCTTTAGCTTACAACGGTTTGGGTGATTTGTTTGTAGTGGTCTTTTTTGGTTTTGTTGCTGTTTTGACCACTCACTATGTGGTGATTTTGTCTGTTGATTTACCTTGGCAACCTAACTGGATACTTCCTTTGGGGGTAGGGTTCATGATAAACAACCTGTTGGTGGTCAATAATTATCGCGATTATGAAGAAGACAAAAAAGTGGGAAAGAGAACCTTGGTTGTTATTTTGGGGAGACCTTTCGGTTTATTTCTCTTTATTTGCGGTGTTCTAATTTCAACCCTTTTAATCCCGTTTCTAGTCCCTAGCGCCTGGCCTACTATTTTTTTACTGCCTGTGGGGTGCTTCGCATTTCTTCAGTTGCGTAAAGCCTTGATTTCCAATGATTATGGTAAGGTGCTGTCCGTATGTGCCGCAGAGGTTCTACTCTATGCCTTTTTCTTGTTGCTTGGATATTTGATATGAAGAGATAAGTTATGTGATTATGTTTGTACCACACTTGAATGAATTTCCATCTTTCGATCTAATAAAGTTATTATCAACATGCTTTGGTAAACCAACCGGAGATACGAGCGTGTGCATTCTGATCGATCTTCCTGAACTCAGCGAGATGGTTAATCATAAGTTTTTAGAATCCAATGATTTTTCGGTTCAAGCTCATGCTGTCGATAAATTTTATAATCCTTTGCGTGGCGATCTAGGGAAGGAATTTAATGTTTCCAAAATTGACCTGTTTGCTTTTAAAACGACCTTTGGAAGCAATCTTGACCCGGAAGATGACGCAATCGACTCGTCCGGCAATACTCTTTCTCTGGATAAGGATGTCTATCCTAATTATGATATCATTCTCGCGATTACCGACTATTCGCTCACGGCTCCACTCACTGCAAAAGCTAAAATTTATGGGTTTAGAGGAGCTACCTTGCACGGGCTCAATGACATAATCCTAAACTCGGGTCTCTCTGTTGATTACAACGATATCAGCAAACAAGCTGAAGTTTTTCGGGCTGTCCTCACTCAATCGGACAATTTTGAAATAACTTTCGAAACAACCTTCGGGCATTACACCCTCCACATCGACTGTGAAAAGCAGGAGGCCCAGAAAAGCCACGGTTTGTGTCCGGCCGGCAAACCTGATGTCGCGAATCTTCCCGCAGGGGAAGTATACTTTGTTCCGTCGGGTGCAAGTGGTTCTTTTCCTTTTAGGTATTCCGATGGCACCTTAGCAGAAATGATAGTGGAAGATGGTAAAATCACATCCGCTAAATTTCTTAGCGGTGATGAAAAGAAAGTAGAAATGCGTAATAAGCAGCTCTCTGAAGATCCAGCCACGGGAATCATAGGAGAACTCGGTTTTGGTACCCAGTTGCTGCCATTTTCAGGTAAAGATATACAAGACGAGAAAATTTTTGGTACTTGTCATGTGGCAACAGGTCGTAGCGATCATTTGGGAGGAAACTTGACTCCGGATCTTTTTAATTCAAAGATGAATGCTTCACACGACGATATTCTTTACGCTCCTCCAAAAACACCCGAGATCAATGTTGCAAGTGTCAAAATGCATAAAAACGGTAGCAGTACTGAAATTTTTGCAAATTACGAGCCCACATCATGGTTACTTGATCAAGTTTCTTCCGAATATCCGGTCGAAAAATTTGCAGCGGTTCCTGTTTAAATCTGTTTTTTTTGGTTTTTCGGTAACTTTACTTTCGGGCTTTAGGATTGCTCCCAGCGTTCCTGTTGTACCTAGGGTTTCTAAGGTTAGTCCTGTTCAATCTTTTGCCTCTTTTACTCGGGCACCAAAAGTGCCCTTCGCTCCGAAGGCTAGGTTTGCTCCACGTGCACCTTCAACCAAGTTCCCACCACGAGTAAAAAGGCCCAAGTTGCCAACCCGCCCGAAACCAACGAGGTTGGTTCCTTTTGTAAAGAGGGCCCCTGTCGTTCCGAGACCCAAGCCAGTGAGGGTGGTGCCGCAAAGACTTTTTTGACCTCTTATTTTGTTTCCATATGTGATGAAAAGTTTTGCATAAATCTAAGTTTTAGCTGAAATTTATGGAATGCGTGAGCATTACAGCCCATCTGCTCAAAAATTCTATTCCGGCTAATGAATCGGAAGCTCTTTTTTGGTTTCATTATAGCTTATTTCAATGTGCTTCATTGGGAAACTTTTTTGCAGGCAGATAGTTTCCCTTATTTTTCTGAGGTTGAAGACCCCAATGGATCCTACCAGTTCTTCGAAAATCAATATTATAAATTTACAACTACCAGTCGGAATCTTTTTATAAGTGATCAGGTAAATTCGGATGCAAATTTGAGCGAAGTTTTTCCTTCAAAGCACGTTTCTAGTGATGAATATATTTTGTTCAATGCAACCCACGGTTCCCCGAGACTGAATTATTATTTTGACCCCGATGATCTTGATTTTAACGGATCCATTCAAGTTATTCCATATTTGGAGGAGGGTCCCATTATTCCTACCTCTCTAGCCTCAGAGGATTACTTTGGTTATGAGTTGGTGATTAACGATTGGAACGAGACCATTGTTAGTTCTCCAAGTAAAAATTCGAATAGTGGGAGCATCTATGTTTTCGAACATAATGCAAGTAATCAGTTTATTCAAAAAAGTCAGCTTCTACCAGAGTCTGGCGACGAAGGATGGTGGGGTGACTCTCTTGAAGTTTCAGGCGATTTACTTTTCATTGGAGCACCTAATGCAGCTCTAAATGCAGGTAAGGTGCTTCTTTATCAGCGGATAAACGGAATATATACGAAGCAAGCGGAGCTTTCTGACCCTCGCACAGGTATTACTGAGTTTTTTGGTTCATCCATTTCATTTGGTGCTAACCAAGAAAAGCTAATTATATCTCCTAATGTAGAGGGAAGTGATAGGGCCGGCCGTGTGGAGATATTTGATTTGGATGCGTTGGGAAACTTAACTCATGATCAAACCTTGTGGTCGGATGATAATGTTTCCGGTAATTACTTTGGAATTGATCATGCCTTGACCGAAGAATATCTGATTGTCGGGGCCCCAAAAGAAGACAACCAATACGGACGGGCATATATTTTTGATCGGGAGAATAACGGAAGCTGGTCCAATAGTCCAACAAGCCTTGTGCCTAGTTCTTTATCCGCTAACGACGAATTTGGGTACACCGTCGAAATAAATGAAAACTTTGCATTTGTCGGAGCAAGAGTTGGGGATGGAAATGTGACAGATTCAGGGGCAGTTTATATTTTTAACAAACAAAATGAATCCTGGGTTGAAACAGCCAAATTGTTTCCACCCAGTGGCGATAGCAATCAAATATTTTCGGTATCTCTGGAAGCTTTAGATGATTTAATCGTGGTAGGGTCTATTGGAGTGGGAAGCGAAGGGATGGCTTATGTCTATAAAATGCACGAGGGAAATGCGAGTGACTGGCGTTTGATTTCGGCTCTCGATAACAACGGATCTTCTACTACCAATAGAAATTATTTATCTATAGCCGTGCAGAAAGGTATCATTGCAATTGGTAGCCCTGAGGATTCAGTAAACTTAACTGACGGAGGCTCATTTAAAGTTTTTTACAATGAGGGGTGGCAGCTCCAAAACCCAATGCCCCTTGATCCTTTGTTTACATCAGTTCCTTCCGCGACTTTAGACATTTTAGAGGACTCACTAAGTGGTGCATCCTATGACTTTGAAGTAGAGCATCCATTTGAAAATAATTTCACATGGAATATCTCATCGGATAATGCACCTGCAAATACTTTTTCTGTCTCTTCCGAGGGAAATTTTTCTTATTTGCCTGAGGGCAACTTTAGTGGGGTAAAAAACTTTACTATTGGAGTTAGCTCGTTAAATGGTGGGAGAAATCATTCATTTCAGGTCAATATCATCTCACAGCCTGACTCGCCGATTTTTGATGCAGGGCAATCCAATGAGTTACAGGCAGTCTGGGTGGGGGAGGATACAGATCAGACCATCCAAGTATACGATTCTGATGATAATGATACACTTACAATTACTGCGAATTCTTTACCAGATGGACTTCTTATTGTAGGTCATTCAATCCAAGGTAGAATAACGGATGACAGCTTACTAAATGGTGCATCCTACAGGGATTTCCAACTTGAACTTGTTGTTTCCGATGGAGTCCCTGCAACTGATGACGCGACTAAGTTTTTTAATTTGAGGGTTTATTCAAGAAATTCGGCACCCTTTTTTACCGATGAGAATGGCACGCCTGTTACAACTAAGGACATCACCTTAAATGAAGATTTTACGGTTGCTGATTGGGCACAAGCATTTGGTCAATTAAGGTTCCAGGATGATTACACCGAGAGTGGGTTTACTCTTACACTAGAGACAAACGCCAGTCACGGAGTTGTTTATTTGGATGTTTTGTCTTCCACTCCTATTGTTTTCTTACCTGATGAGAATTATTTCGGGACAGATGTTTTTTCGGTCGCCTTGCATGATGATAACAATCCATCGAAGTCCTTTGTCCTACCTGTGAATGTAACCATAAATCCCGTGAATGATGCACCCGTTTTGTCATCTGCCATCCAGGTTCAGGCAAGTGAAGGGATCCCGTTCAGTTACGATATTTCCTGGGTAGATGTCGATCATGATTCGGGACATGTGGTTACAATCACGGATTTACCTGGGTGGATCACTTATGACGATACAAATTACAGAATTCAGGGAACTCCTGAATGGGAAGATTACAGGAGTGACCCGTATAAAGTATTCATACTTATCGAGGACCCTGCAGGTGGTTCCGGCTATGCAACTATTGAAATAGACATCATACCACTAAATTATCCACCCAAATTTAATCAAGAAAACTTAAGTCTTTCGATTCCAGAGGATACACAATTGACAATTCCCCTTTCTGCTTTTGATCAAGACCTAATTGATGGTTTAGTTACTTGGAGTTTTGTAACCGAGCCCTTGCATGGCACTTTTTCACTCTCTGCAAATAATTACCAAAGCGTGGTTGAGTATCAACCTGAAGGGAACTACACGGGTGCAGACTTTTTAGAGATTAAAATTTACGATCCCCTGCACCCTCACTTGTTTGATCTTTTAGAAGTAGATATATTTTTGCAAAGCGTTGAAGATCCACCCGTAATTTTTCCAAGGGCTAAGTATACGGATGCAGTAGTAGGGCATGAGTGGAATTTTGAATATGCTTGGCAAGATGGTGATATTAATCAAACCGTGCAGATAATTCCACCAACTTTGCCTTCCTGGTTAACATTCCAAGGTAATATTGACAGCAACGCATCTCGAGCGAGAATTTTTGGAGTGCCATCTTCTTCTGATCTTGGAATCACAAGTATTACACTGGAAGCTTCAGATAGTACAGAGCTTGTTGGAAATGAAACTTTTGAGATAAATGTATTGGCCGAAAACTTCGTCCCAGAAATCGTTGAGGGTGAGAATCTTTCCGTTGAGTTAGTCGAAGATGGTTTTTGGGAGAAAGTCAACGCACTGACTAGCTATGATCAGAATAAGCAAAGACAGCAGTGGACGGTCCTTTCTGGTCCCCAAAATGGGGTAGTTCAACTTACTGAAGAAAATGAAAACCTAAAGACAATAAGGTATTCTCCTGGCAGTAATTTTAATGGAGATGATTCAGTTGTTATTCAACTAAGTGATGGGATCGATAGCGATCAATTCACTTATTATTTCAAGGTAATAAGCGTGGATGATGCCCCGTTCTTTACTTCTAATCAAGAAGGGGACACTTTTAGAGTCGAAGATGGAGAACTATTCGAACAAGAGATTACCTTCTTTGATGGTGACATGGATTTGTCCCATTACACTACAACAGGACTACCACCATGGGTGAGTCTGGATGCTTCAAATTTTGCTAATGGAATTCTTCATTTATCGGGAAGGCCATCGGTGGCTGATGAAGGAAACTATCAGGTTACAATCAATATTTTTGACGAAAAAAACCTTTCAAGCACTCTATCCTTTAATCTGGAGGCATATGTTTATAATTATCCTCCCGTTTTAACTTTTTCTGAACCGCACTTAGAGTTTGATGAAGATCAATCCAAGGTAAGGTTAGGAGTTCTCTCAGTTACTGACAGAGATCAAGCAAGTGGTCACAATTGGAGTATCCCTCTTCAACCCCGAAATGGAATTGCCATTTTTACACTTCTTGGCAATGAACGTGTACTCTATTATTTGCCTGATGGTAACTTTTCCGGGGTAGATGAACTAACATTAGCTGTCAGCGACAATGGTACAGCATTAGGAGATTCCAAATCTGAAAGTCGAAATATCCAAATAACAGTTAATCCAATTCCGGACTCACCTATTTTTGTTTCGGTTCCAACTGAGCAGGCTTATTCGGATGAGGATTATATTTACAATATAAAAGCCAAAGATGGAGATTTACCAATAGACGAACTTAAGATTGAGCTCGTTTCTGCCCCGCCTTGGCTTACTTTCCAGGACCATGGAGATGGCACGGGAGTATTAAGTGGAAAAGCAACTTATAAAGATGAGGGACTTTTTGAAGTTCATTTTAAAGTTGAGGACTTGAATGGGGATGACGATGAACAGTCCTTTTTACTTGATGTAACAGTATTAGACTATCCTCCGCAGTTTAGATCCAAGAAGACTGATACAATTTTAGAAAAAGTCATTCTCTACGTGAATGAAGATCAATTACTCGATAAATGGATAAATCCAAGAGATTTTTATGCCTACAACCCCGACCCTGAACCTGATGATTATAAAGAAATAAGGTGGTATGTCGAAAAAGACTCTCAGCAGGGAAGCGAATTACAGGTAAGCGGCAGTGGAGATAAGCCCACTCTTTTTAAATATAAACCAAGATCTAATTTTAATGGAACGGATTATTTTAGTTTAGTTATGGATGAGGGAGATCTTAAGACTGAGTTACCCTTCGAGGTCCAGGTTACTCCGGTGG
The DNA here is from genome assembly GCA_002689665.1 of Opitutia bacterium. Classification (GTDB taxonomy): domain Bacteria; phylum Verrucomicrobiota; class Verrucomicrobiia; order Opitutales; family Seribacteraceae; genus Seribacter. Next base: position 15,806 of record NZEN01000079.1, read on the forward strand.
CAGACCCCCCCTCGTTTTCATCGAATATCCAATCACTCTATTTAGTAAACCAAGGTGAACCTTTTGAACTTCCCATATATGCAGAGGATATAGATTCCACGCGGATACAATTTAGACTGTTAGGTCCGACTTGGGATGAAAATCCTTGGTTAAATGTAGAAGATTATAATTCAAGTGGAAATGTTGTACTTCGAGGTATCCCTCAAGTTGCTCCAAATGGAAATATTTATCAATATTCCATTGTCGCAATGGATGAAAACGGTCTGCTTGCCGAAAAAGGGTTCTCAGTGGAAGTACAAGGAATTAATTCCCCCCCGAGTATTATTTCTGAAGAAATTGAAATTCTTTTTGATCCAGATGGTGCACCTATTTCCGACATTGCATCATTGCGTGCGTATGACCCTGATGGCGATGCATTGACTTGGTCCTTGCTTGGGGAAGACAAGGAACCAGTTTGGGGCACTGCATTTGTAGAGGGTAATGGTAGTACACCAAGCAGGCTAAGTTATGTCGCTAAGTCCCTAAAAGCTTCCCAGGATAAGTTTTGGCTCAAAGTTTCTGATGGGGTCGGCAGCGACACGATTCTTGTTAGGCCAATTATTGCATGGGGAACTGGATTGTCTGTTGTCGGTGAATTTACTGATTTTTCAATTAAAGAGATGCAGGGTTTCTCTAAAGACATCAGCTTTTTTCCAAATAACTCTCTTGACGAAATTACCTTCCATTTAAAAGAGGGACCCTCTTGGATTGCTGTTAATCAAATTTCAAAAAATAAATTTAGAGTCCGTGGAGTTGCCCCTCAAGGGAGTTCAGCGAACTATCACATTTCTCTGGAAGCGAAAGGGGAGGTTACCGCTCCCTACGGAGTTGATTTTAACTTAGAAGTACAAAGTAGTGTACCTCCAACTTTGGAACTCAAAGATAATCTTCTGGTTAGACTCTCTAGTTTTGAACCGTTTGATGATCAAAATTTTCGTGCGAGTGATGCCAATGGTAAAGATTTATCTTCTGATGTTTTAATCGAGGAAAAAGATGGTACAGGTTTTAAAGGTTTCAAGACTTTGGAATACACCGTTTCGGATCAATTTGATAATTTCGCATCTGAAACACTTCTCGTTCGTCAATATTTCGAATGTCCCTTGCTCGTCGATACAAAGAGACTGAAGTTTAACTCGAAAAATCTATTAGCTTCTTGGGCAAATGATGGAAAAATGCAGATTTGTGCAGACCAATTTCAAATTACTGAAGTAAATGGAACAGTAGGATTTTTTCCGCCCGTTGATGGCTCAAGCAGTCATCTTATTTCCCGTAATTTAGCTGTAATGAATTCACTGGAATTTAAGGGAAGTAATGTAAGTGTTTCTGAACTTTTGAACGATGGCAGAAATACATTCATAAGCGGTTATTTCTCAGAACATATCACATTTGGATTTAATTCAATTTATTCAGAATTTCCAAATAATGCTTTTGTTGGATCCTTCGATCAAAACGGAAATGTAATTTGGGTTAAATCTTTCGGATCAAGTAATCCAATTGAATCATTGAAACTTTCTTTTTCAGGGGAAGGTAAACTCGTAATGGGGGGGGCTTTTTATGAATCTTTAACATTCCGGGGTCCTAATGATCTTCATATGGTGGAAAGGAATAAAGGTGTCTTTTTATTTGAATTTGAAGAAGACGGATTACTTACGAAAAGCATTTCTTATGAAATAAACTCCGCGGCGTCTGTAGCAGGTGTGGCGTCTGATAGAGAAAATACTTACTTGATTGTTAATAATTGGGAGGGGAATGAAGGTTTAGATTCCCGCGTTTTGCTCATGGGTAGCGATCTGGAAATACTCAATGAGGTGAGTTTACAAAGCACAAAAAATGTAAACCTGGTTGATTTTGAAATTGTTAATGGGCATTGTGTAGTGGCAGGGAATTTTGAGGGTACTTTATCTTTGGGTGGCAATAATTTGCTTACTGGCAGTAGCCCGTCTGCATTTTTAATCTGTCTTGATGATCAAAGTAATGCAACTTGGGCAAAAGTAATTTCAAGTTCAGAAGCTTCTAATATTCATGCCTTAGAGTCCGATTATTGGGGAGACCTCTTAGTCGGAGTTTCTTTCTCCGGAAGTATTGAGACGGGAATAGGGGCGGTTGCTTCAGCGGGTTTTGATGATTTACTCTTAGTAAATTACAAACTTTCTGATGCCAGTCCTTTGTGGTTCAAGAGTATTGGCGGCGTAGGAGAAGAGCGTTTCCATTCATTGAAGACAGGAACAATGGGGACTCCTCTTTTACATTTTGAAACTCAGGAAGGACTTTTTATGGATGGATATGACTTTTCTCCTACTACTCACAATGAGGTTCACTCGGTTCGATTTGTTTCTAAATCAGGTATTCCTGAAATTGAATTAAATGAAATTATGATTAGCGAGATTGGAGATTTTTCTTTTGGTTTAGAAGTGGTGTATCCTGAATATCTATTTTTCGAAAAAGTTTCTGGCCCTGATTGGGTGAATATAAAGACCAAAGATGGTAGTTTGGGTAGAGCTTCTATAATAGGAAACAGCAAATATGCTTCTCTTAGTGAAATAAATGCGGAAAATATTTTAAAAGTAAGAGTTTTTACAATTGATGGTACTTACAGTGAAAAGAACATAACAATTACATTCTCGAATGATGATGGTTTTGATATACAAGCTGGAGCTCTGCCAAAAAAGAATGAGGATCTGTCTTTTCATTTTGAAAATAATACAGAAATTTCCTGTATCTCACCTGACCTGAATGGCGGTTGGGTTCTCGCTGGATTATTCCCTGAATTAGTCGATGATGATCCGCCACTTTTCAAATCATCAAGTCAGCTGGCTTTACTCTCAGATTCCATGGAGCTTTCGCTCTTATGCTCTTTTTATTCAAGTGATAAATTGAATGTTTCAGACATTAAATACATCCAAGATAACTCTATTTTAGCCTATGGTACTTTTAGTGGAATTCTGAAATTTAAAGATATCGAGTTAACTTCAGCAGGTCTGAAAGATCTATTTCTAATGCGCATTAGTGCTGATGGGGAATTGATTGATTATACAACTTTCGGCTCAGTCTATAGCGAAGAGTCTGGGGAAATGATACTTAATGAAAAGGGCGATGTTCTGATTTCAGGCTCTTTTCAGGACCAGATAATCATCGGGGTAGAGTCGTTGATGTCTAGTGGTCAAGAGGATGGCTTTATTGCATCGCTTTCAATCAACGAATTTATGAAAGTTAATTGGGCAGAGAATTATGGTTTCACTGGAATAGATCATATTGATTCAATTTGTAGGATCTCTGATGATCAATTCATTGCTGCTTCAATTTCGAGTACAGATACAACCGACTCAGAGTTTTCTCCAAGTTTTCAGCCTATTTCGAGATTAGACCTAAGACTGATTGATGGGGGAGATGGATTAACCAAAGATATCTTCACATTTTATTCTAATGGGCGGATTAATAATGCAAAAGTTGTCTCTGCTCTTTCTTTAAGCGGTCGTGTTGTATGTGCATTTGAATTTGAAGGAAAGCTTGAATGGCCTGAAGGAGAGATCCGGTCAAAAGGTGGGTTTGATATTTTTTCAACATCGTTGGGTGCAAGTTTTGCCAACCCTGTGAACTTTTCATTATTAGGGGGAATGTGGAATGATCGATTAAGCGACCTGCAAAGCATGAATGAAGACTATTATATTTCGTCAACATTTTATAATAGCATGAAGTTAGGCGATAAATTTATCAATTCGGTCGGTTCCAGTGATGCTGTTTTGGTAAAAGTAGACTCCGTCTCTCATGAAATCTTAGATTTTTTCCACTTATCCTCTCCGGTTCCGGATGCGATCAAATTTGTTTACCCCATTTCCGACGAATTTATCTTGCTGGGTGGTTCGACGGAGGCCGTTAAACCATTAATGCAGAATGACGAAGCATTTATTTCTTTTCTAGGTTCAAAGGTAACTGAGCCGAGAGTTTTGTCTTCAGTGCCTTTTGCGTTACCTCTTTCTTACCCCTTTTCTTTTACTATCAAAACTGGACCTTGGCCATTAGCTGTCACAGAATTGAAACTAGTAGATTATGATGAAGAGCTTGCTTATGATTGGATTCAATATCAGATAGATGATTCAGGGAATTTACGATTTTATGGAATATCTCCTTCATTTGAGCAAGTTTTTCCATTTGAGTTCGCAATTGCCTCTGCAACGGGTGACTACTCACTCCCCATTCAATTTAACTTATCTATCTCTGATGATGGTTCCCATGTGCCGGTTATAGAAGTGGAACCCGAGATAAAGATGACTTCCGGAGAGATTTATGAATCCAGAATTTCATTTTACGATCTCGATTTAGAGCAATTATCGGTCTTTGTTCAAGGGCCCGAATGGATAGAATTAAAAAATAGTCAGAAGGGAGAAGCAGATTTGATCATAGATGGCACCAATCAATCTGGTGTATTTGAATTCCTGACGGTCGTGACAGACACTAAAGGAAATACATCAGAGCAAGTTTCGAAGGTTATTATCTCGTCGATAGATAACGATCTTAATGAAGAGGGCATTCCCTCTTCTAGCGGTATCTTTGATAGTTGGCTATTAAACAAAGTAAGCTTCTCAAGTGGCTGGCATTACCACCTCGAATTCGATTGGGTTTATATCAAACAAGACGAAGACGGATCAACTTGGCTGTGGAAGGAAGGGTGGGGGTGGCTTTGGAGTGAGAATAAGCTTTGGAATGATGACGGGGAGGGCTATTTTTATAAAGACGCTAGTTCTTCTTGGATATTTTGGAAACCGCAAGTAAGTGATTTAGATAACAATGTCTACGATTTCGAAGCGGAACAATGGATGCAGCTGTAGTTTGGATATATACCTAGACTGCCAAACTCTTCTGTTCGATGTTCAATTCTTGAAGGAAAAATTCTACTTCTTCGAAAATACTGGTAAAATCAAGGGAATATCTTTCTCGCAATGAGTTCACCGAGCTTCCGTGTTCAATGAATTGATCGGGCCATCCAATTCGCTTAGTGGGGAAGCTTACATTCAATAAATTCAAGCTTTCAATAACCGCCGCTCCAAATCCCCCTGCAAGAACATTATCTTCTAGGGTGAGAATACCCTTGTGCTTTGAGCTGTGTTCTAACAGTAGTGATTCATCTAATGGCTTGACGAATCTTGGGTCAACAATTGTCGGCTTAAATCCATAAATGCTAAAGATTGATTCTGAAATCTGCTTAGCAACTTCCACAAAATTACCTAGTGCCCAAATACATAACAGTTCACCTTCCTGTAATACATTTGCTTTGCCCAGTGGAAGAACTGCGGGCCGACTTTTGAGTTTAGTGCCAATACCATTGCCTCTTGGGTAGCGAATAAAGGACGGTTTTTTCAAACTAATTCCGGTATGCAACATATCCTGGAGTTCATCTTCATTGGATGGTGCCATAATGATGGCATTCGGTATACACCTAAGGTATGATATATCGAAAAGTCCATGATGAGTAGGGCCATCATTTGGTGAGAGCCCAGCTCGATCGAGGCAAAAAGTTACTGGAAGTTCTTGCAAGCAAACATCATGGATGATCGGATCGTATGCTCTTTGTAAAAAAGTTGAGTAAATTGCACAAACAGGACTTAAGCCTTGTGTCGCCATACCTGCGGCTAGAAGCACGGCATGCTCTTCAGCGATTCCTACATCATGAAATCTTTCAGGGATAGTATTCTGCAGGGCATCCAATCCGGTACCACTTGGCATGGCAGCAGTGATACCCACTATGTTTTTGTTGGACTGGGCAAGTTTAGCAAGGCAGCACCCAAAGACGTCCTGATATTTTGGCGGACTCTTCGCATTCGCCGGGATACTTTTACCAGTTTCTAAATCGAAAGGACCTGAACCGTGCCATTTTTCGGGTTCTTCCAAAGCAACTGGATACCCTTTGCCTTTCTTAGTGAGTAGGTGCAGTACAATGGGTTCTTTCGATTTCTTTGCGAATTCAAAAAACTGAACTAGCCCCTGTATGTCATGCCCGTCGATTGGTCCAAGATATCGGACCCCCAGTTTTTCAAAAATACTGGAAGGGGCGAGGAGCTCTTTGGTATCTCTTTTTGCCTTAGAAACTAATTTAATAAAAGATTTACCAAGTGGGATTTGAGAAAGAAAAGATTCCGCTTCTTTATGAATCCGAGTGTATACAGGGTTGGTAATCAGTTCGTTAAAATATTTTGATAACGCACCGACATTTTTGGCGATGGACCATTCATTATCATTAAGAATTAAAATGAATTTCTTGGTCGTACAGGCGATGTTATTCAAAGCTTCCAGGGTAATCCCGCAGGTAAATGCAGCATCTCCAGCTACAGCTACAACATGATTATCTTTCCCGTGCAGGTCTCTTGCCACGCACATGCCAAGGGCACTGGATAGAGCGGTTCCCGCATGTCCTGCACCAAAAGAATCATGAGGGCTTTCGGCTATGTTTAGAAAGCCGCTGAGTCCATTGTCTTTGCGAATGTCGTCAAATCGCGAATCGTTTCTGCCGGTGAGGAGTTTGTGCACATAACCCTGGTGGGAAACATCCCAACAGAATTTATCGTTTGGCGAGTCGAAAGCGAGGTGTAGGGCAATCGTCAACTCAACAACTCCGAGATTGGGGCCAACATGACCTCCATTTTCTGAAGTTGCTCTGATTATACGATCGCGAATTTCTTGTGCGAGAGTGGATAGTTGATCTCCCGATAACTTTTTTAAATCTTTTGGGGATTCAATTTTGGATAGGAGAGATTCTTCCATAAGTGTTGAATTTTTTCAGTTTTGCTCCAAATCTACCGCATTGAGTTCGGTAAGTTTGAATTCAGCCTCTTGTATTTTTTTTTGGCAAAATTTTAATAAAGATAGACCAGATTGGTAATTTTCGATCATCTTATCCAGGTCAACATCCGTGCTTTCCATTCGTTCGACAATTTGATTGAGCTTCACAATTGCGTCTTCAAACTTTAATCCCTGCGGGATTTCAAGTTCGGAAGTGTTATTAATAGAGGACATGATTATAAAAATAAGCTTTCTTTTGAAATTCGCAATCATTGAAACAAAAGACGAAAGACCTTCGACTTTATTTTTATTTTGCCTAAACTGAATGGGATGACCTCGATACAACTGATTATTATTGTTGCAGCCTTTTTTCATCTTGTGGTTGAGATACTGTTAAAGTTTCTCGACCTTAAAAATACACTAAGGTTAAAGGAGAAACAGCCGGAAGAAACGGTCTCTCTTATGAACGGAGATCAGTGGTTGAAAACAAGTAATTATACTATCGCCAAAACTAAATTATCAATTTTTGAAGATTTATTTGGATTTGTTCTTATGATTCCGATCATTCTTTTTGTATTTCCTTGGGTCTTTCGTACCTGGAGTGCTTCTTCACTTAACGGAGTCTTTTCATGTGCTTTCATTTCGGTCGCATTCTTAATGGTTCTCCAATTACCGGGCTTAATTTTCGACTGGTACAAACAATTCCAATTGGAAGAGCGTTTTGGTTTCAATAAATCTACTTTGAAACTTTGGGTCGCGGATAAAATTAAGGAGAATATCTTGGGTTTGTTACTCGGTATCCTACTTTTTGCGTTAATCATTTGGCTATTCAGAGAACTTTCCAACTTTTCCTCTTACTGGTGGTTCTTTGCCTTCACCGCATTCTTTCTACTGCAACTCACCTTAATGGTTCTTTGGCCGAAGTTTATATTACCTTTATTTAATAAGCTTACTCCTTTGGATGATGGAAATTTAAAGAGTAGATTATTTTCTCTGGGGGACAGAACAGGTTTTGCTGCTAAAACTATAGAAGTAATTGATGGTAGTAAAAGATCCGGGCACTCAAATGCTTTTTTTACGGGTTTTGGGAAATTTCGGCGAATTGTCCTTTACGATACGCTTATCGACCAAATGGAAGAAGAAGAGATCGAAGCGGTTCTTGCCCATGAAATCGGCCATTACAAAGAAGGGCATATTCCTAAAAAATTAATTCTTTCATTTCTTACGGGATTATTCGGATTTTACGCTATTTCAATTTGCCTTGAACAATCCTGGCTTTATTCGGGACTTGGTCTCTCCGAAAGCTATGTAGGTTCCATAAGTGTAATTCTGATCGCCCTGATTCTTTTTGTCCCTAATTTCACATACTGGCTTACACCTATATCCAATATTTTTTCGAGGAAACATGAGTATGAAGCTGATCGATTTGCCAAAAATGCAATGAATACCCCTACTTACTTGATCTCGGCATTACAAAAGCTCTATCGTGAAAATCTCTCACATCCTTTACCACATCCATACCTTGTTTTCTTTCACTACTCTCATCCAACTTTTTTCGACCGAAAAAAAGCATTAGAGAAAAAGTAACAAGACTCTAGCTATCGGCGGTGTAGAGTTTTCTAGTCATGTATGAATAAACAAATGCAGCAACTGCCACCCCAGCTAAATTCATAAACAAATCGCCGGGGGATGGGAAACGATCAGGAATAATGGCTTGTATGCCCTCATTGAAAACGGCGTAAGAAATAGAAACTGCTACTGCTTTGAGATTGTAGCTATTTTGTGACCTAGCCGCTCCAAAAAACCAATGAGCCATCCAGGTAAATACAAAAAAAAGGGGAAGGTGACTTAGGTCCTGAAGCCAATAAGGATAGTCATAAAGCTTTTCAGCAAATCGAATAGCAAAATCACTTGCATTAAAGTCTTCAAGAGCATCTGGCTTGGGAATCCCCGTAATCGCTTGGAGAAAAAATAGGTACGCTAAAGGAGTGAATTTCCTGAAAAAGAGGCTTTCGGGAAGGTAAAACCATTCGATTACATCTCTTGATGACATATTCTTTGAGCCTTTTTGCATTATCTTAGCTTGAAAAAAATTAAGTTTATTACAATAAATCGTAGGAATGCCAATCTATGAATTTCATTCACCTGATACCGGAAAAATCTACTCCTTCTATGCACCTTCTGTGAGTTATGCTAAACTTACTCCACTATGCCCGGATGGGGATAAAATGAAAATGGTTAAGTTGCTGTCAGGTTTTTCAATTACAGGACGCAACGAGGAAATTCCTGAAGCAGCACCTGAAGCAGACCCAGATGATCCATTTGCGGGTATGGATCCAGCAAAGTCTGGTGAGTTGATGAAAGAACTTGAAGGTTCAATTGCTGGCATGGACGAGGAAAATCCTGATCCCAGGCAAATGGCCACGCTGATGAGGAAAATGTGCGAATACAGTGGGGAGCGAATGGACGAACCGATGGAGGAAGTTATTCGAAAGCTTGAAGAAGGTATGAATCCTGAGGAATTAGAAGATCGAATGGGAGATTTTATGGGAGATGAAAATGATGCAGGGACGGAGGAAAAGGACGGAGAGGAGTCCATGCAGTCTAGGCTGAAAAAATTGCTTACTAAAACTCCTAAACGGGATCCGCAACTCTATGAATTCCGGGATTACATTAATAAATAGCTGGACATAGCTTTGAATCAAATAATCCGAATTTACTTTTACAGCCTACTTAGCCTGTCTTTTTCTTGCTCAGAAAATCCACAGGAAGAGGAGATCGATTGGAAAGGAGACTATGATTCTTTTGAAAATTCTTTCGAAACAAAACAAGAACTTGAATCCTCTGGAGAAAGTCCTCTTCTTTATCTCAGGGGCAATAGCCAACCTTTTTCAGGAACAGTTGAAAAAAATTCTACGGACAGACTTAGCGTGGATGAATATAACGCAGGTCTTCTAGAAGGAAAAAGTATAAGAAAGTCGGTGGACGGTTCTTGGGTTGAGGCCAATTACAGGGAAGGGAAACTTCACGGCAAAATGACTTTTTATGATAAGAATGGAGATATCCGATCAGTGATGAACTATGAAAACGGAGCAATCTCCCCGCAGGCTATCGATTGAGTTAAGCCTTTGGCGGATTTGATCTCCGAACTTTGACGAATTCTCGGGTAGCTCTTCGTTCTTTTTTAAGGTTTTTCTTTTTTGATGCCTCATTTACGAAAAGTGGAATAAACAGAAAGAATGTACTTCCTTTTCCCTCCTCGGAAACAAAGCCTATTTTCCCGTTGTGATCTTCAATGAATAACTTTGAGTTGTAGAGGCCAAAGCCGGAGCCTTTCGTCGCGTCCTTAGTCGAGAAGAATGGATCAAAGAGTTTTTCCTTAATGGAATCTGGTATTCCTTTACCATTATCAGAGATGGAGACTTCAGCACCGGTACACTCTGCAACCTCTGAATCACTTTTTTGGTCTGAAAGCAAAGGAGATCCCTCTTCGACCTTGCGAATCGATATAGAAATTTTACCAGTTCTACCAATTGCATCTCTTGCATTTATCGCAAGATTTAGAATTACCTGCCTGAATCCGGTCTCTTCGATAAAGGCGGGCAACGCCTCTTTCCCAAAGTTAGTTTTTATTTTAGCACTTCTAGGGATAATGATTTCGAGAAGGTCCATTTGATCTTTTAACAGGAGTCGCAGATCCTGAACCGCTCGATTTGCAGGTTTTTCACGATGTAAGTCGATAATTCTTCTTACAAGTTTCTGTGCCTGCATCGCACTTTTTTTAATCTGTCCCATTCCGTTAGCCATGGGGTCGTCCTTTTCCATCATGCCAAAATAAAGCTCACTGATTGAAAAAATTCCGGCCATTAAGTTACTGAAGTCATGGACCAAACCATTCGTTAGAGTAGCTAAGCCTTCTCGCCATACGGAATTTGATAAACGATGTTCTGCAATAGCTTGCCTTGTAATATCAATCAAAACGCCATCATAGCTCAAAAGTTTGCCTTGCGAGGTAATACTCGGAGTACGCACATCCAATAGATACAAAACTTGGTGGGTTTGAGGGAGGACGACTCTGTAGGTAAAACTAAATGTCTGACCAGATGGTTTTTGAGAATTAATTTCATTTAGGTAATGCTCTCTATCCTGCTCGAGGATTTTAGATAAAAATAACCCACTATCTCTCGAAAACTCCCGGAATTCTTCTGGAAAAAGATTACGGATTCCTTTGGAGAGGTAACTAAATGACATATCAGGTCGCTGAGTAAAAAATATACCCGGAAAATTGCTTATGTAGTCAGCCAAACGGCTTTCAGCTTTTTGTAGTCTTACTAGTGTGCTGGCAATTGCTTTTGGGTTTTGCATTAAATCCCCAAGGAATGCGTCTTTTAATGAATCATGTGGAGCTAAGCCGGTGGTTATTGAGAGAATTGAAATCTTTAGTTTGGGGTATTTCTTGTGGGTTATGTGAATGCCAATTGAGCTTTTGTCACCAATTCCCAGGGGTAAGAAGTATTTAACGTTTTCCTTTTCTTCAATTTTAGGAATGAGTGCTCCCCATTCTTTTTCCATAGAAACCATGATCTGCCAAAAGGATTGCCCCTTGATTTTCGACATGGATTGTCCCACCCAGTCGCAAAATTCGTCTGATGCTTCCAATATTAAGCCATTTGGCTCCAATATAATTTGGCCGTTTTCGAAGTTAGGAGTCTTCACTATATCTTATTTTTACAATGAGGTAATAATCTTGGCAACCAACTTGCTCAAATGCCAATCACCAAAATTCATATTTGAAATAAGTTTTTTTGGCACAATTCATGCATTGTTTGAGCCATGCCAGCAGTCTTAGATAACCTTTACAGCCAGGAAAACTATTTGATATCCAAAAAGCTCCTCGATGCTACACACTTAAGGCACGAAGCTTTATCCAACAACATTGCCAATGTTGAGACACCGGGCTACAAAAGGCGAGACTTGCCTAAAAACTTTTCTGTTGAACTAAGGCGTGCCGTTGACCGTGATGATTTCCGTCGGGTTAAAGCATTACTTCCACGAAGTGCAGAAGATCGGCAAGCCAAGCCCGTTCGTATGGATGGCAATACTGTTCAATTAGACGAGGAAATGCTAGCGATGAATCGTAATGCTCTTAATTACGAGTATCTTACGGGTGCCGTTGGCGGTACGATAAAAACAATCAATCAGGCCATCCGTGGTCGGGTGTAGTAGGAAATTTTTACCATGAGTATGAATCTAATACCAGGAATCGAGTCTACAGGAAGTGCTTTGTCGGCTGAAAAGATTCGTCTTGAGATCATCGCTCAAAATATTGCCAACTCTAACACAACACAGGATGCATCAGGTAATGTTTACAAGCGAAAGGAAGTCGTTTTTGAGGAGTTTATTAAAACCCCAGAGCGAAGAGTTCCTGGCTATGTAGACGAGAATTTATACCAAGGTGTAAGGGTGACTGATGTCACAGATGATCAAACTCCTGGAAGAATGATTTACAATCCTGGTCACCCTCATGCAAACGAAGACGGAATGGTTGAAATGCCCAATGTGGATGTTTCCAGGGAAATGGTTGATCTGATAAGTGCTTCTAGAGCTTACGAAGCAAATTTAACCGTAGTCAAAACCTCAAGAAGAATGGCCCAACAAGCCATGGCCATTGGCAAGTAATTTTATATCGTGAACGAAATATCTGCTCTACCTAGTCTTAATGATTTGCTTACGCAAAATCCTAACCTACGCCCTAATAGCCAAGCCGAACGCTTTGCCCAAAACTTTGAAAACCGTCCTAGTGCATTAAGTTCTTCAGATAGTGTTGGGGCACCTGTTCAGTTGGATCGGACCGCACCTGCCGATCGAGTGACTGCTCCCGGTTTTGCTCAAATGTTTGAGAAATTTATTCAAGGGGTTGACCAAAAAAAGAAGATCTCCGCCAAGGAAACGCAAGATTTGATTTTGGGTAGATCTGACAATATCCAGGAAGCAGTCGTCAAATCCCAAGAAGCCGGTGTAGCTTTTAACTTGATGATCGAAGTCAGGAACAAGCTTGTAGACTCTTACAAAGAGCTTATGAGAATGCAGGTGTAGTTTAAAATATTTCATTTATGAAAGAAAGATTTGAAAAATTAGCAGAACTTTGGGGTAATTTACCCGGCACCAAAAAAGCAACCTTAGCCTTCGCTGCCTTGGGGATCGTGGGACTGAGTATTGCGATTTTATCATTTTCTGGCGGAAGCACGCAAATGAGAGTACTTGTCAGTGGTGCTGATGCCAAAGACTTGGGCGAAGTTGTCGAGATTCTTAAAACTAACCAAATTCCGTACGAATACAATGAGGCGGGTGATTCTATCCTTGTCCCCGAAGACAAAAGAGCTTCCATGAGAATGGAACTAGCGATGAAGGGCTTGCCCAAGACCGGTGATGTAGGTTTCGAGATTTTCGATGAAGGGAACTTTGGGATTAGTGACTTCGTTCAAAGAACTAACCACACACGTGCCATCCAAGGCGAATTGGCCAGAACCATAAGCATGATGGATGCTATTCGTTCCGCGAAGGTTTTCGTGGTTAAACCCGAAAATAATCTTTTACTTAGCGAAGATCCAAATGACCGACCCAGTGCTTCTGTTTATGTCGACACAGGAGGAAATACTCTCGATAAAAGCACCGTTGTTGCAGTACAATTTCTTGTCTCCCGTGCTGTAAAGGGTGTGAACAAATCTCATGTCGCCGTTATGGATAATCAAGGAAATCTTCTTTCCGAAGAAGGCGAAGATGGAGGGGGAGCAGCTGGAGTAGCAGGCCAACTAATGAAAGCTTATCAGGCACAGGAGCGGCGGCTTGAACAGAAAATTGAAACAATGCTCGCAAGAATCGTGGGGAAAGAAAATGTGGTTGCTCGAGTATCAGTCAATCTTGATACAAAATCTTCAACACTTCTGGATGAGAAGTTTGACCCGGAGGGGCAAGTGCCTCGTACATCAACCACGGATAAAGACGAAGCAACTACCGTTGAAACTCAACCTCAAAGCAACGCTACGGGGATGGGCGCAAATGTTCCTAATGTAAGTCAGGACGCTACTCAACAGGATCCGATCATGGCACAAAGTGACGAGAAGAGGGAATCAAAGACTACCGATTTTGAAATAAGTCGTACTTTGAAAGAAGAAATGCAAGAACCAGGAGCTATAATTGGTCGCAGTGCCGCAGTTCTTATTGCCAAGGGTGAATCCCCCCGGACGGTTGATCAAATTCAGAGCATTCATGATGCGGTTGTAAACGCTATTGGAGCTCGCTTTGACCAGGTTGATCTAGAAACTCATGTTACTGTGCACGAAGTTGAGTTTCTTCCTGCATTTATGGGACCTGCTGGGGAAACTTTTAATCAATTTGAGCACATCCTTCAAACTTACGGTCATCATATCAAAAACCTTGTTGGTATTGTTTTGGCATTAGTAATTTTCGTGATGTTTCTAAGGATGCTAAAGAAGTTTAAGCCAAGTGACGCTGAAGTTCAGGTTTTGGATGAGGACGATCAGCAATTGCTTAGTGGAACGAGGAGTCTTGGCAGTGGCCTTACCCCGGAACTTTTAAATGATTTAATTCAGGAGAAACCTGATAATGTTGGTACGGCTCTCAGGAAATATTTAGAGACTGGGGCAAAATAGTCTGTTTGCTATTTCAGAGAGTTGAGTGAGGAGTATTATTGATGGAAGAGGTTGAAGAAGAAGAAAGCATAACTGATAGGTACAAGAAGATGGTTAAGCATGATAAGCTTGCCTTGCTCATGATCGCCTTGGGTCCAGATGCTGCTTCGACTCTACTGAAAAGGTTTGATGCAAAAGATGCGGAAAACATTTGTAAGCGAATTGGTGATTTTCCAATTGTTGAGCAAGAGCTGAAAGATTGTGTTTTGGACGAATTCTCAGAAATCATCGAGTCGAGTGTAAACTCGAACTTAGGTGGTATGAATTTTGCCCAGAAAACACTCGAAATGGCTCATGGTTCCTTGAAAGCAAATAACATCATGAACCGTATTGCTCCTGTCCGAGATTCACTTGATTTTATGGATGACATAAAAGAGATGGATTCCGGTCAGATTTACAATGTCCTTCGATTTGAACAACCACAAACAATTGCCTTCGTACTTGCCAATGTAGACCCAGACAAAGCTTCAGAAGTTTTGCAACTTATGCCACCCAATGTTCAGGAGCAAGTTATCGAAAGAGTGGGTTCAATGGAAACTACTCCTATGGATCAGATTGAAGTTGTGGCAACAACTCTTGGCTCGCGTGTTGGCTCCAAAGGTCAATCTCCACAAGTCAAGACGGGTGGAGTCAAGTCCGCAGCAGATTTACTGAATTGGTTCGATAAAGAAGAAGGTAAAGAATTGCTGAAGAGTATTGAGAAACGTAATCCCAAGTTGGGTGGTTCAATCCGTCAGCGAATGTTCCGTTTCGAGGATCTGGTAAGGCTGAGCCCTGGAGATATTGCTAAGATAACGAAGGAAGTAGATCAAGATGACCTTGTCATTGCCCTCAAGAATGCATCTGCTGAGCTCAAGAAAATAATTTATTCGACCATGTCCAAAAGAGCTGTCGAAGCTTTGGAAGAACAACTTGGATTTTTGGGACCGAAGCGTTTGTCGGAAGTTGAGGCGGCACAGGATCGTGTAATTCAAATCGTTCGCGAACTCGAGGAGGATGAAGAAATCATACTCGATACAGGAGGCAGCGACGTTGTCGTTCAATAAATCTATAGATTTCCCCGCTCCCCCCAGCGGATTCAAGGTTACTTACATCGGTAACCCTGACATTACAGTTGAGGAATCTAATTCCGCCAGCCAGGAATCTTACAATCGTGGTAAGCAAGAAGCTACTAGCTTTTACCAAGCTGAAATCAAAAAACTAAGGGAAGAGATTGCAGTTCAGCAAAATCAGCTACTAGGAGAAATTAATCAAAAAGTAGTTTCTACTGTTCAAGAGTTAGAAGTAAGGTTGCCAGACTTAGTCATCGGAATCGCTGAGCGGGTTTTAGGGCAAGTCAAACTAGACGGTGAGGAGATCGAGCAATTAGTTAAATCAATGATAGCTGAATTTGCAGATGAAGATGAAAAGCTGGAAGTCTTCTTAAATGCCAAAGATTTGGACCTACTCAAAGGTTTGCGCCGAACAGAGGATGATGGTAATTCATCAAGTGATCAAGATGAAGAAGGTTTTGCGAGTGCTATTGCTGGCATTTTCGATGGTCTAGATGGTGATGATGCTTTACTTAGCGAATATCCTGAAGTGAAGTTTTTTACAGATGACTCACTGGAAAGTGGAGATTGTCAAATTAAGAGTAGATTTGGCTTGTTGGACGGTAGGATTGCAACCAAATTGAGAAAAATCGAAGAGGAGCTTCGCGGAGATGATTGATTCTTTGCACGAGAGATTTTCCCTTATGGAGCAGGGAATCCGTGGCGTACGGACTACTGATAAAATAGGGACAGTCAAAAGGGTTACTGGACTAATTATAGAATCAGAAGGTCCGGAATGCTCCATTGGTCAGGTATGTTCGATTACATCCGATAGACACAACCAAAGTATAGAGGCACAAGTGGTAGGCTTTCGCGAGAATGCAGTACTTCTTATGGCATTAGAGAGTGTTCATTTAATCCACCCAGGATGTAAAGTTGTTTCCAAAAAGAATTCCAACGCAGTTCCGTACGGTCCTTCTCTTTTGGGAAGAATAATCGACGGAATGGGCCGGCCTCTTGATGGAAAAGGACCTCTTCTGGCTCCACAGCGAGAGGGCTTTCACGCTGAGCCTCCCAACCCTCTTTCTCGTGGTTTGATTTCTGATCATTTTAGTACTGGTATCAAATCTATCGACACCTTTATTCCCTTAGGAGTGGGGCAGAGGATAGGGATTTTTGCTGGGAGCGGAGTAGGGAAGTCTATTCTTCTAGGAATGATTGCTCGAGGCTCCGATGCTGAGGTAAATGTGATTTCACTTGTCGGAGAACGGGGCCGAGAACTTAAGGAGTTTGTCGAACAAGATTTAGGGTCTGAAGGATTGGCTCGTTCCGTGATTGTTGTTTCTACTTCTGATCAACCTGCCCCTATGAGAATAAGGGCATCTATCCTAGCGACTGCAATTTCTGAAGGTTTTAGGAATGAAGGTAAGAAAGTTCTTCTTTTGATGGATTCTTTGACCCGTTTTGCCATGGCTCAGCGAGAGATTGGTCTAGCTACTGGTGAGCCCCCGGCATCCAGGGGGTATGTACCATCCGTTTTTTCGATGTTGCCTAAAATTCTTGAAAGAACGGGTACCTCCGAGACGGGTGCGATTACAGCGATCTATACAGTTCTGGTTGAGGGCGATGATATGAATGAACCGGTTGCGGATGCCGTGCGTGGATTTTTGGATGGTCATATTGTTCTTAGCCGAAAGCTTGCTAATGCAAATCATTTTCCTGCGGTTGATGTTTTGAGTAGCGTGAGCCGCTTGGATAGAGCCGTTTGCACCGAAGAAGAAATGTCGCTGATTTCGGAGGCTCGTGATTTGCTTTCAGTTTACCGTCAAAATGAGGACCTCATTAATGTTGGGGCTTATGTCAAAAATAGTAACCCTAAAATTGACCGGGCGATCGACAAATTTGAGCATGTGGAAGCGTTTTTAAAGCAGCGTTATGATACCCTGAGCACTAGATCCGATGCCTTTTCTCAACTCGGAGGGATTTTTAAATGAAAGTTTTTAATTTTAGATTAGAGACACTTTTGCATTTAAGAGAAATTGCTCGAGATAAAGCACTTGGTAACTATGCGAAAGCTATCAATGTAAGGCAAGAGAAGGAAAAAGCTTTGCAAGATAGCCGAACTTTCCTTGACGAATTGCAAATTCATATCGGCCAGGAGCGTATGGATAGCTTTTCTGGATCTTCGCAAGAATCTTTTGACCTCTCAGTAAAATCGGCCAAAGAGAGAATTATTGATGCACACAAAAATTTACAACATTCAATCCAGTCCGAAGAAGCCAAAAAAAGAATCTATCTGAAGGCAGACTCAGAATATAAAAGTCTTCTCAAACTCAAAGAAAAACAAAAGGAGGAGCATGTTCGTGCGGAATCCTTGAAAGAAGAGAGAGAGCTAGAGGATATCATCGGCGGTCGTTTCGTTTTTAACAACATTAGCAACTAAATATTATGAAAATCTCACCCACCTTAATAGTCCTCCTTGCTGTCGTGCTTTCAGTTGGCAGTGCTGGTGCCATGTTATGGTTGAATTACGATGCAATTTTTAAGCCTAAGCCTGTGATTAAGGCCGAGTTTACAAGTGTGGAGTTTGACGCAGATGACACAAGTTATTCCCCTGCGGAAACCCATTCGATGAACCAGTTGTCCAAAGAATTGACAGCTCTTAAAGAAAGGCTCTTAGAAAGAGAAAACGAGCTGGATGCAAGGGAATCGGCAATTTCAATGGATTTGGAATCTCTTGAAAAACAAAAAAAAGAATTAAAACAAATTAGAGAAGATCTTGCCTCTAGGCTTGCCGATTTTGAAGCGAGACAAGGGCAGGATCTTAGTGAGGAACAATTAAAGGAATACAAGGATACATCCAAGCGGTGGATTGAAATGGGACCGGAAGTTGCGAGTGTTGAAATTCAAAATTGGAGGCAAAAAAGACGATTTGAAGAGGCTCTGACCATTTTCGAACTGCTCAAGGCAGAGGAAAAGGCTCCCATCATAGCATTTATGTTGAATAGTGATGAGGATTCATTGATTGAATTAGCGGACGCTTTGGCAATGAGAGATCGAGGTTTGTTGCCAAGTGTCGAAGCTGAGAATATCGCAAATCCTCTCCAAAACTAATTTCTGGTGGATTCTGTTACTAACTCTTTTACGGCAAGGCTTGCAAATGTGCCTGCTCATAAGTCGGTAGGGAAAAATGGTACTTTTTGGTTACCCCCAGAATCCGCCAATTCTTTTTCGTCCAAGCTAAAAGATTTGAGTAAAAAGAATTCTCGCTCACCCTCGAAAAACTCACAAAACAACCCTGCTTTGCCTAATGCACAAGCCAAACAGGATGGAAGTGCTAATGCTAAATCAAATTTAACGGTTTCTCGAAATCTAAATAGAACAGAAACGCCGAGGAATAGCCATATTTTGCAGTCCACTCAATCTCACTCGAAACCTAAGAAGGTAAGCAATAACTCTGGCGTGCAGGTTCAGTCAAATTTATTACCCCGGGCATTGCATGGGGATGGCTCTATTATTGGAAAAAACCAAGTTTCTCGTGGGGTGGAAAAAAAATCTCCCGAAACCGAAAACTTGCTTTCAAAAGATAAAGAGAATCAAATGCTTGTTGGAGACAAGGAGGAACACGAAGGTCAAAAAAACACTAAGCATCATGGCGCAAAAGATGCTTTTAGTAGCGATCTGATGCATATGACCGAGAGATTGAATTTAATTTTTACGCAGGCTGCCTCTATCGCGAAGTCTGAAAATCGCTTGGAAGATAAATCACTTAAACTCTTGGAAGACATAGCAAGAGAAGTCGCCACCAAAATTGCCCTGCTTGAAAAAGATGAATCAAAAATTGTTCGCATGGCTTTTGATCTTCCCAATGGTTCTGCTTTAAGTGTTCGCATTGAGCAGACGCCTTCTAATCTTTCCATTTCATTTATAACTCAAGATGCTGAAACCCAAGATGTGATCGAGTTTATCCAGGAACTTTTGGGTAGAGATCAAAATAACAGCCATGCGAGTTCTATATCTGTATTTTTATTTCAATCTTACCAAGATATGGATTCTTACTTTAAACAAGCCGCTTAACAATTTTAATTATGATTGACGCAATATCCTCTTCATTGGCTGCAAATCCAAGAGTAAACGAAATTTCAGAGCAGGGCACTAGAGATGGTGCTACCATGCAAATGGATGATTTCTTGCAACTTCTGACAGCTCAAATTGCGAACCAAGATCCCTTGGAACCGATGAAAGATACTGAGTTTATCTCTCAAATGGCCAACATCGCATCCCTTGAGCAGATGCAACAGTTTTCCAAGGGTTTCGAAAACTTTGCGGATTCCCACAAAGATATGGTTACCCAAGCTTATTTGGGTAGGAAAGTGAACATTGAGGATGAAGGCAAAAGCATCACTGGAATCGTAGATGCCGTTAATAAAGCTGATGATGGTGAAGTCACTGTTCAGGTTAATGGTAAGGATTACAACCCGGAAAACATTTCTCGAGTATCCTTATCTGGAGTCTCTAATTAATGATAGCCTCACTCCATAACGGTATAACATCCCTTAAGAGCCTCACACAAGGCCTTCAAGTATTGGGCAACAACATAGCGAATGTAAATTCTCTAGGTTACAAGGCATCCCGAGCTAACTACTCCGATAATTTTTATCTACATTTAAACGATGCAGAATCGGGAGAGGGCGGGGTTCCGAGCAACAACATTCAACAACATGGCACAGGCGTTCATGTGAGCTCGATATCTTCTGATTTTAATCAAGGCACTATTGAGGTTACGGGATTAGATCTTGATGTTGCAATCCAGGGAGAAGCTTTACCAAATGCTGGCGGTTTCTTTCAGGTAGTTGACCCTAATACGGAAGAGGTTTATTACACGAGAGCCGGTGCTTTCGAGGCAACCAATCAAGGACTTCTAGTGACTCGTGATCAATACCGTTATCAACTCCAAGGCTTAAATGGTGCTTTGCAAGTTTCGATGGAAGAAGGAGAAACCCTCCTTGCTCGCAGAATTGAGGAAGATGGTAGAATTAATTTGGTAGTCTCTAAAGATGATCTTAATGGCGGAACTGAAGATGTAATCCGCAATGCTGGCCAAATTAGTATCGTTAATTTTCATTCTCCACAATATCTACGAAGAGCAGGTAATGGCTTTTATTCCAACGGGTCTCCTGGTCAGGATTTAGCTGGTCAGGTAGATAATTTTGTTCCTGCAAGTGGCTCGAATGGGAAAATTAAGCAATACTCGCTCGAGCTTTCCAATGTTGATTTAACCAACCAATTTGCTTCTATGATTTCACACCAGCGTTCTTTTCAGGCTGGTTCAAGAGTCGTAACTACCTCCGATGCTATTCTGCAGGAAGCAGTAAACCTTAAACGATAACTTTAATCCTTAAATACAGCTATTTGATATGTGTGCAGCGCAATTAGATGAAATTCCTGAAAGTGATGAACCCGCGGAAAAGAAAAATGCATCCAGTGGTGGCAATTTAGTACCTGCTTTAATTGCAATCGTTTTGGCACCCGCCTTAACAGTCGGGGCTATGTATTTTTTGATTAACCTCAATAAACCTCAAGAAACTGTCAAGCAACAGATTACCGAGGGTGGTCAACCTCTAAACATGGAGCCTTCCGGAGAAGAAAAATTTTACGAGCTCAGTCAACTCATTACCAATCTGGGTGGGCCT
Organism: Opitutia bacterium; assembly: GCA_002689665.1. GTDB lineage: Bacteria > Verrucomicrobiota > Verrucomicrobiia > Opitutales > Seribacteraceae > Seribacter. The sequence goes on from NZEN01000079.1 coordinate 37,055, forward strand.
ATTAAATCTCGGTATATTAATTTAGACTTAAAATTAGAAGGTTTAGCCGGAGACTTTGAAAAAATCCTTGAGATGAATGAGCATCGAATACGAGATAAAGCATTATCTATCATGGGCGGGTATAGTTATGAAGATGCACAATTAGATGGTTTTCAGGAAAGAGTCCGAGTTGATCTAAAGAAAGGATTCTCTTCAGTTTTGAGGAAATACCGGGATGGTGAGAGCGATCTTATTAGGCAAATATATTTCATGCAGTTTGTGGTTCAGTGAGCTAAAACCTTTTTTTAATGCCAGAAGATACAAAATTTGATGATGAGAGCTTCGATATAAGTGAGATCGAAGGCTCTGTTGTAACTGGTCCAGTGTTTTTGCATGACGGCACGAAAATCACGGATTCTTCTGCGGTCAGCGTTAAAAAGTATGATTTCACAAACCCAATCGTTTTGTCGGATGCGGATTTGAGCAAACTCAGGACAAAGTCAGAGCAATTTGTCTATTATTTATCGGGTCATCTCTCAATGTTTCTAAGGACTGAGTTTAATCTCGAACTCGAAGATCTCAATGCCGATCTTTATTCCAATTTCACCCAATCAATCAAGACACCTTCTTGCATTTCGCTTTTTAAAATTCAGGAATTAAATGGTGTTTGTCTATTGGATGTTAACTCTCACTTATCCGTAACCGTAGTTGATCGAATTTTAGGCGGCAGAGGCTCGACAAATCCTGAAGAACGAGGTCTGACTGATATTGAGAAAGCTCTCGTTGAGGATTTTAACTTAATTATTCTTGAGGAGTGGTGTAAGCAATGGTCAAGTTCCATGCAGTTGACTCCATCGATTATTGGCAATGAGAGTACAGGTAAGTTCCTACAGACATCTCCCTCGGACGCGATGGTCTTAGTTTTAAGCATGGAAGCATCCTTTGGGGATGTTTCCGGTCCTATGAGGATTGCAGTTCCATACTACACGATGGAACCTGTCTTAAGTAGGCTTTTATCAACAGCCTCAGCGGAAGAAAAGAAACCCGTCGCCAAAATGCCAAGATGGCATGAAATATACGATGATATTCCTGTAGATGTTTCCGCAGAGTGGGATGCGTTTCATTTAACACTCCGCGATCTGTCGAATCTTCAAGTGGATGATGTGATCGAGATGGATCCTGATTTAATAAATAACACTCATTTAAGGGTTGAGGGGCGCACCTGTTTTACGGGAGAAATAGGGTTGGAAGGAGATCAAGTAGCCTTTCAAGTAAATGAGAGCATTTCAGAAGCAGTAAAATTAATCGGCAAAAAAAATGGATAGCAAAAAAATGGATATTGTAATGGACGTGAAAGTTGATGTAACCGTCCAGTTAGGGTCTGCGGAACTTCCAATGAAGGAAGTAGTTGAACTTAGTCCTGGTGCACAAATTCAACTTAAGCAAAATGCTAAAGACCCAGTGAGTCTCTTGGTGAACGGAAAGTTGATAGCACATGGTGAAGTGGTAGTCATTGATGACAAATTTGGTCTAAAAGTGACTGAGATTGTAGACTCTCCGTCCTGAGGTTTTTACTTCTTTAATCCCATTCAAACATGGGAAATTATTTACCTCTTTGTATACTTTCAGGTACTTCGGTACCTTACGAATCAAACTTCGATGATCCATGGGTTTGGGGTAAGGTGGTTTTTTTTCTTCTGGTACTTGGAATTATTGCTTTCTTCTTAAATTATTTATCAAAGCAAAAGGGAGTTAAGACCATGGTTGGAGGGAAAAATAATTTAAGAATAGTGGATACATGTTCTTTAGGTAATAGGCAATTTATTGTTGTCACTCAATATGAGTCCGAAAGGCATCTTTTAGCGGTATCAACTTCGGGGATTTCTCATCTAGCTAAATTATCCAGTCAGAGTACTCCTCCCAATGATGCACCCAAGGTAACTGATTGATTTTTTATTTTTAAATTAAATTTTTATGAAAAAATTCTACTTAGTATTCTTTATCCTTAGTGTTTTCTCTATGGGTGATGTATACGCTCAGACAACGGGAACGGGTGCCCCTGGCTTGAGAATAGATGTAACTGGTTCCAATGAAGAGGGGGATTTTGGTGTAGCGATACAGTTAGTCGTTGCGATGACAATTCTTACCTTGGGACCCTCCGTAATCATGATGATGACTTGCTTTACACGAATCGTAATCGTTTTAGGTTTTGTTAGAAATGCTATTGGAGTCAATGCGGCACCCTCTAGTCAAATTATCGTAGGTTTAGCTTTATTCCTAACATTTTTTGTGATGGGGCCGGTATGGGATCGAATTTATGACGATGCTGTTGTCCCTTATATGGATGCAACGATGAAATCAGGAGATGCTTTGATGCTCGCCACCGCTCATATGAAAGACTTTATGATGAACCAGACAAGGCAAGAGGATGCACAATTTTTTCTAGAGATTTCAAGGCAAGGTGCGATGACCCGTGATGAATTGCCTCTTAGTATCGTAGTCCCCTCTTTTGTTCTCAGTGAATTGAGGACAGCTTTTCAAATGGGTTTCCTTATTTTTATACCTTTTATCATTGTCGATTTCATTGTAGCATCATCTTTGATGTCAATGGGGATGATGATGATGCCCCCAGTAGTCATTTCCATGCCTTTTAAATTGCTTCTTTTTGTATTAGTGGATGGGTGGTATCTCGTAATTCAGTCTGTGGTCAATAGTTTCAATGTAGTTTAAACCTTCTTTTTTATGACTTTAGAATTGGCAGTTGATATTATGAGGAACTTGTTACAGACCGCCTTGCTGTTGGCCATCCCAATACTTGGGACTGCCATGGTCGTAGGCTTACTTATAAGTTTTGTACAATCAATTACGAGTTTACAGGAGCAAACTCTCACCTTTGTGCCCAAGCTTGTATGTGTTTCCTTGGCTATCGTCCTTTCGGCAAATTTTATCCTCAAGACTCTGACTGATTTTTGTATCTCGATGTTTAATATGATTCCGAATATGGCCCAATGACCATTGAAGCAGGGGAGATCGTTGTTTGGGTTTTGGTCTTCCTCAGGACAGGAGCATTTTTTATGGGAATCCCGCTTTTCGCTGGTAAAATGCTCCCTGGCAAATCTAAACTTGCTTTCGGTTTGCTTTTATCAATTTTGATTAACCCGTTGGTGCCCGCAAACTTGGAGCTGTCCACCCATTTTGCTGGTGCAATTCTCCTTGCACTTAATGAGATTTGTATCGGTCTAATGCTTGCGATGATGGTTCGCATGGTGTTTTTTGCAGTGGAGTTGGCCGGCCATCTTATTTCATACGAGATAGGATTAATGGCAAGTAATAGTATGAATCCTTTGTCAGGTGGATCAGATGGCACAATCACAACCCTTTTATATTATTTCAGTCTGCTGATTTTCTTTGTGGCAGGTATTCACTATGATGTTTTGAAAGCTTTTATTATGAGTTTTGAGATCCTTCCTATCGGAAGCTTTTTTTTACAAGTCAATCCGATGGAGGAGTATGTGGCAGAAGTGGCTAAGGTTTTCGTTTTGGGAACTTTAATTGCGGCCCCTTTTATAGCATTAAATTTCTTGGTTAATGTTTCTTTTGCAGTGTTAGGAAAGGCAGTGCCAAAGATGAATGTCTTCATGACGAGTTTTTCAATCAGAATACTTTCAGGGCTTGTTCTTCTAGTTGCTTCTTTGCTTCTTTTCACTTCTTATATTCTCGAGCACAGTCGTCGTTCTGTGGAAGTGATGTTGGATATCATTCAACTCGGTTAAATATGTCTGATGTAGATAAAAGCTCAAAAACAGAGGAGCCGACTGAGAAAAAGTTAGGTGAAGCACGCAGCAAAGGTCAGTTTGCTAAGGCACCCGAAATTTCGATGACAACAACCCTTCTTGCTGGGTTATTGATAATTTTGTTTTTTGCTCCTTCAAAAGCCGAGTATATGGCGGAGTTTACCAAGAGTTTATTTGAAAACTTAGACTCGATTATACTTAATCAAGTCGGGGCAAGTTCCATGCTCAAGGAGGCTTATGGAACAATGGCAACAGTTGTACTGCCACTCATGCTTGCCTGTTTTTTTGCGGCATTTGTCTCAGAAGGTATGCAAACAGGCTTTTCTTATACTCCCAAGGTTATCGATCCAAGTCTTAATAAGTTTAATCCTATAACTGGGGCGAAAAAAATATTTGGAATTAAAGGACTAAAGACGTTTTTGATTGATTTTTTAAAATTTTTGGCAATCGGAACAGTGGTTTGGTTAACTCTCTTGATTTTTTTGGATCACCCTATTTTTTACGCCCCAATTCCTATCGAAGAGGTTCTTCGATTTATTTATATACTTTTCTTGGTCTTATTTGCGATTTTGGTTCTGCTTCTCATCGTAATAGCGGTAATCAACTTTATTATTAAGAAAAAAGAGCACCATGAAGAGATGAAAATGACAAAGCAGGAGGTCAAGGATGAGCATAAATCAAAAGAGGTTGCGCCAGAGGTAAAATCCGCCCAGAGAAAAAAAGCTCGTGAACTTCTAAGTGGTCAGGGTGCTCAAGATGTTTCTACAGCAGATGTGGTTGTTACTAATCCAACACATTATGCCGTCGCACTTCGATATGAAAAAGGCACGGATCATGCTCCAGTTGTTGTTGCGAAAGGAGAAAATCTGTTGGCCAGAAGAATCAAAGCGATAGCAATTGAGTTTGAAGTACCATTGGTTGAGAACAAACCAGTGGCTCGTTCTTTGTTTGCACTAGGCCGGGTCGGAGAGGTAATTCCATTGGAACTTTATCGTGTAGTCGCAGAAATTTTGGCGAATGTTTACAAGGTTCATTCTTATTATTTTCATCGATTGAAAGCGCGTAGGTTGCTTGCTCGAAAAAAGTCACCTGTAGTTTTTTAAAAACTTAAGAAATGTTTGAGCAAATAAAAGAAAAATTATCCTCCTTAAAAGGTAATAGTGATCTTGGTTTCGTAGGTGGTCTTTTTCTGGCAATATTTCTTTTAGTTGTTCCTGTTCATAAGGATCTTCTAAGCTTACTGTTAGTAATCAGTATAGCTATTTCTCTCTTGATTTTGTTGACCATTATTTACCTGAAGGATCCTTCAGAATTTTCAGTTTTTCCGACCCTTTTGCTCGCCGTCACTCTTTACAGGCTTGGATTGAATGTAGCGTCAACCCGACTTATTTTGTTGGACGGAGATGCAGGTGGAGTCATCGAAGCGTTTGGCAGTTTTGTAGTTCGAGGAAATTATGTCGTGGGTACGGTTATATTTTTAATTCTCGTTATCATTAATTTTGTGGTTATAACGAAAGGTGCTGGTCGAATTGCTGAAGTTACTGCTCGTTTCACTCTGGATGCTATGCCTGGAAAGCAAATGTCGATCGATGCGGAAATGCAAAATGGGGTCATTACTGAAGCACAAGCTTTGGCCAAAAGAGAAAAACTCCAAAAAGAAGCGGATTTTTATGGTTCAATGGATGGTGCCAGCAAATTCGTTCGAGGCGACGCTATTGCAGGAATTATAATTACAGTTGTAAATGTAGTAGGTGGTATCTTGATCGGCTTTTTTCAGAGAGATATGGAAATCACGCAAGCTCTGGAAACATACACCATCCTTTCGATTGGTGATGGGTTGGTCACCCAAGTGCCGTCGATTATTGTATCCATTGCTGCTGGTATTCTGGTAACACGTTCTTCTGAGGAGGGAGATTTGGGAGATTATGTCTCAAAGCAACTGATTGTATACCCTCGTGCTATTGCCATTGCAGGGGCATTGCTTCTGCTTTTTTCATTATTCCTGTACGAGACCTTTTGGCCATTTTTTATTCTCTCAGTTGCCTGTTTTGTTACTGCCTACTTCGTTAAGAAAAAACTTGATGATGCCGACCCGGAGCAAGATGGAATATCTAATCAGGGCAATCCGAATGCTCTTGCAGGTAATGCTCCTCAAGTCAATGCTGCGAGTCCTCACGGTGGTTCTCCACAAATTGGAGACGAGGCTTCTGCTTTAACCCCAATGGAGAGTGCAATCGAGCAGGAAGTCTTTGGTCTTGAGATGGGGTATGGTTTGCTTGTTTTAGCAGATAAAAAGAAAGGCGGGGATCTGTTGGATAGAATTACAGGTGCCAGAACAAACTTTGCCCGTGAAATGGGAATGTTATTACCCACCATCGGAGTGCGTGATAATATTGAATTAGAGCCAAATGAGTATCGTTTTTTGCTTCGTGGTAAGGAAATTATCCGATCTAGTGTTATACCTGACCGGGTGTTAGCCATGAGCATGGGAGGTGGAGACGCTACGAAGCTAGACGGAATTCCTACAATTGAACCCGTTTTTGGTATTGGTGCAACTTGGATTGCTGAAGATAAAAAACGCGAGGCTGAAGTTGAAGGTTGTACGGTAGTGGACCCTTCCTCTGTACTGGTTACCCATCTTTCTGATGTACTTAAGAGATTTGCATATCTCATTCTAGAAAGAGAAGGAACTCAGAAATTACTTGATTTGATTAAAGATAAGAACCCTACTCTTGTGAGCGAGTTATTGCCGGATTTAGTCAATGTTGGAGTGATACAGAGAACCCTACAGAATTTGCTTCGTGAAAGAATCTCCATTAAGAACCTAACTCTTATTCTTGAAACAATTGCCGATATGGCTCCAATCACTAAGAATCCTGACGAGCTTTCGGAGCAAGCCAGACGGAGACTGGGAATGTATTTTGTCAAAGAATTTGAAGTAGAACCTGAAAAACTTATTGCCCTCACTTTCGACCCCTCTCTTGAGCAGGCTTTGATCGGTCGAGTCAAAAGAAGTCAGTTTGATATAGGTTTGGTTATGGATCCAGAAATAACCGAGGGTATTCTTCAGGAAATTGATCCGAAGATAAGAGAAATGTCAGAGCAGGGTTTGACTCCATTACTGATTACCACTTCCGAACTCAGGTTGGCTTTTAGAAGATTTATGGAACCATCTTATCCTCAATTGATTATTTTATCTTACCAGGAACTACCTACTGAGACTAGAATTGAGCCCTATGGGTCTATAACCTTGCCTCAAAACTCTTTGCCTCCTGAGGTTTTGCAGGCAATGAACGAAAATCCTGAATTAAATGGCGTTCAAGAGGAACCCACCCCTGTACCCGTATGATATTAATCTAATATGTCAATTCTCCAACAAGCTAATACAGGTGAAGGAACTGGAAAAAAGTTTCGACTTATCGTGCGTTCAGCAGAAGAAGCTGTTCGCGTGATCCGGGATAAACTAGGTGACAATGCGAAAGTAATTTCCGTCAGACAAGTCGGTGGAGAAGGTTTGAAGCGTTTTATTTCGTCGCCAAAGCTCGAAGTGATTGCCCAGGTAGTGGAAGAAAATGAAGAGGCTCGTGAAGTAATTGACCAAACTGTCACAGAATCTTTGGTTAATCCTACTCCTGCAAAGGAAAAAACCGCAGAAAAGGCTGGTGATGAGGAACCTGCCCCAAATACTAAAAAAGTAGAAGTTAAGGAAGCTGACGAGAATGGTAATGATAATTACAAACTTTTGTCAAAGTTCGGCTTTGATAAAGCTCTTCTTTCAGATATCCGATCTTGGTCTAACTGGTCGAAATTAGAGCAGGCTTCCATCGCAGAAGTGTTAAAAGAAATCACGGTTGGACTTAGCGACCGCTACCGTTCAATCACAGAAACCATGTGTACCGAAAAAGTAGCTCTACTAGGAGGTCCAGGGGTGGGGAAGACTACCACCCTTTGTAAGTTTTTGGCTCATGAGGTTTTCATGAATAAAAATCTTCCAAGTGTGCTTAAGGTTGAAAACGGTGTGCCCAATCCGGATGACGCACTTCGAATATTCTGTGAAGTTGTTGGAGTGACCCTGTTTCGGGAATCAGAGAGTATCCCTCAGGTAGACGAGAATCATCCATTGTATCTTGATTTTCCAGGGTTTGGTTTAAGTGAGATGGATGAATGGACAGGTGCCAATCAGATTTTAGATGATTTAGGAGTAGCAACTCGTATTTTAGTGGTCAATGGAGCTTATGATCGAGAAATTATAAACAGGTATATTCGTTCATCAAAAAGTGTTAATGCGACTCACATAGCAATCACTCACTTTGATGAAATGACAAACTCCACAAAGCTCTGGCCCATCATTCTTAATTCAAATCTTGCTCCTGTTTGTATTTGTAATGGGCAAAATGTAACCGGGGACTTCTCCACAAGTGTACTTAATCAATTAATAGCTAAAACTTTCCCCGAGGAACTTTACTCGAAGGGTTTTGCTAGCTATCAACGAATATAGCCGCCATATGAAAAACGATGCACGATACTTTTTTTGCCTCAATGGTTTTGTCGGCTTTTTACTTTTTTATCTAATCGCCTCCTTTTTACACCAAAACTTTGCTTTTTCGTTGATGCACGGTGCTATCGGTTGCTTATTTTTTGCTATTTACGGAAGGTTTCTTTTAAGTATTCTCTTAAAGAATAATATTGTTCAGTCTGCCCAATCTACACAAGTTTCTAGCACTGTTTCCAAAGTTAAAGATAGTCCACCATCTAACCGAAACCCCAAACCCAAAGCAATTTCTCGTAATCAAACTTCTGATTTACCTCCCTCAGAGCAACCGATGGTCGACACAAAAGTTTAATTTTAAATGACAACCGCTTCGCATTTATCCACGAATCCTTCGGCCAACACACCGAGGGTTAGGATTGCTAGCGAGAACTACAGAAAAGCAATGCGTTCCGATGCCGAACGCGAGAAACTTATTCAAGATTATCTACCCTTGGTTAAATCCATTGTTGTGAGGATGAGACATAACTTTCCTGATCATTATGACATGGAGGATATTTACGGAGTTGCGGTGAGAGCTTTGATCGTTTCAGTAAATCACTTTAATCCTACAAAAGGAAAAGCATTTGGAAATTATGCAGCACTTCGCATTCGAGGTTCCTTGCTGGATGAACTTAGGAAAATTGATGCACTTCCTCGTGCTAACCGTGCTAAAGCTAGGTCGTTGCAAGCTACTATTCGGGAATTTGAACTTAAGCACAACCGCACACCAACAGAATCTGAAGTTTGCTCCGAACTCAATCTTTCTGCATCTGAATATGCAAAGCTCCTTAAGGAGACTCAGCCCATCTCCTTTGTTCCGATAGATGGCAATCAACCGGCAGGTGTTGGTGAGGAAAATCTACCACTCTCTGAAACTTTAGATGATCCCACTGAAATTACTTCTGCGGAAAGGCTTGAGGAAAAAGAGAAGGTTTTATTACTACGAGACAAAATTAAAGAATTGCCTGATCAGCAGAAGAAGATTCTGATGCTTTATTATTTTGAAGAACTTAGGCTCTCTGAAATTGCTCACATCTTTGGCTTGACCGAAGGAAGAATTAGTCAAATCCTTTCTCAGACTTTGTTAACACTGAAGGCTCAATTTAAATCATAATCAAATTTAGTAAGAAATGCTTTTAACAGTTGGTATAATTATAGTTTTCGTAGCCTGCATAGGCGGTTTTGTTGTAGCGGGCGGGAATCCAGTTTCCCTTATACATGCCGGTGAGATCATGATCATATGTGGGATTGGTCTGGGCATTCTAGTGGTTTCCAGTCCCAAAGCGGTTCTTATGAATCTCAAGGATGATATCCTTAAGGCATTTAAAGGGGGAATCGCTAACCCTAGCAAATTTGTTGATCTGTTGGTTTTACTTTACGAGCTTTTCATGCTTGGTAGGAGGAAAGGGACACCTGCTCTCGATGAGCATGTGAGTGATCCGCAAAATAGTACCATTTTCACGAAGTATCCGTCCTTTTTAAAGGATGAAGCACTTGTTGAGTTCTTGTGTAATTCTCTTCGTCCTATCGTGGATGGTAGATGTAAACCAGGAGAAATTGGCGGTATATTAAATGCTGAGCTGACAAGTCGAGAAGCTGAAGCCACACGGTCCATCAAAGCGATCGACATGATTTCAGATGCTTTACCTGGTGTCGGGATTGTGGCGGCTGTTTTGGGAATTATCAATACGATGTCCAATCTGGAAGATCCTGAGTCAGTCGGGTACAAAGTGGCTGCAGCATTGAGCGGAACTTTCTTAGGGATTTTCCTGGCTTATGGTATTGGTGTTCCTTTGAGCCGTTTAGTTTCCCTGAACCAGACTCAGGAATTTCTCTATTTTAGAATCGTGGAGCGATCCGTTTCTGGTTTCGCCACTGGACTCTCGCCGATTATGGCTGTTGAAATTGGAAGAAGATCTTTGGATAAACAAATCCAGCCTACAGCGGATGAATTGGAAGAAAAATGTAAGGATGCAGCTAAAGGTGCTTGATTAAAGCTTTTTTTCGCACTATTTCATCACAATGTCTCGGCACTTTCAAAATAAACCACTCAGGATTGCATACGGCGGAGCATGGAAGGTGGCATATGCTGACTTTGTGAC
>NZEN01000094.1 GCA_002689665.1 Opitutia bacterium
CCATGATGCATTGCCAGTAATAAATAAATCACTGTTAGCAATCTTTGGATCGGTAGAAACATTTGATACGCGGAAATTGCCATTCATAACGGCATGCGCAGTACAAAAATATGAAATAGTGTCAATAGAGGGATCGAATTCAGGATTGATTGTGAGGGTAAAAGTTTGACTTGAGAAAATGCCAAGTGAAGAGCTTCCATCGCCAGTAATTGTTATATTCGTACCACTAATGTAAAATGGGTGGCTCGTTGCGTTACCCAATCTCTTGAATGTGTAGGTTTCTCCTACAGTCAATGAGTCGGACCCTGTCTCATGAATATCAAGATCTAGGCCATCTTGGCTAAAAGAATAGTAAGGAGGAGAGGAATATATTCCGCCAGAAACTTCGATGATGCTAGATGCAAATGTCAAATTAGCGCATACCAAAGACAATAGGGTAAGAGATAGGAGTAATTTCATTTAATTATAGTTAATTATAGTGCATAAAAGTGCAATAATTTTTTTGATTAATTTATATTTTTTACCACCCTAAATCCAGTGTGACTTGTGCTTGTGTCAGGGCTATTTTTCATTCGTGCAGCTGGGCGGTATCCTGAACAATAAGAGTCGTTACAAAGGAATGAACCACCGCGAATGACTCGCTTAGCGAGGTGGGGCTCTTGTGGGTCGAAGCTTTCAGTGGGTCCTTTTGGATTTAAAATTGCTCCATCTGTATTAGCCCTTTGAGCATAGGCATCAACATGATACCAGTCGGCTACCCATTCCCATACATTCCCAGCCATATCATAGAGTCCGTAATTATTCTTTGGAAAGGCTTTTACTGGAGAAGTATTAAAGTAGCCGTCAGCGAGCGTATTATTATTAGGGAAAGTCCCCTGCCATATATTGATTCTAGGTTCACTTTCAGAGATAGGATTATTCCCCCAAGTAAAAGCTAGCTGATCTTCGCCACCGCGCGCAGCATATTCCCATTGTGCTTCTGTTGGAAGACTCATTCCTTTCCACTTAGCGTATGCAAGGGCGTCAAAATAAGAGACATGAACAACGGGATGATCCCAGCGATTATCGATAGAGCTGCCCGGCCCCTCAGGGTTTTTCCAATTGGCTCCTTTTTTCCATTGCCACCAAGCTAATGGGTTGTTGAGGGCAACAAATTGCTCAGGTGGATTAAATAAGAGAGATGCTGGAGTCAGTGCTTCCTTAGGTGGAGGCGGAGTCCCCGGAGGTAATAAAGGAATGATGTCTTCTAGTTTTGGAGCTTTCTCCGCGGTCGTAATGTACGCAGTGGCATCGACGAAAGCTTTAAATTGACGATTAGTGACAGGAGTTTCACTGATCCAAAATCCACTTAGGGTGACCGAATGTAAGGGGCGCTCATCATCACGAGATCGGGCAAAGCGAGGCCAATTAAGCATAAAGTCCTTCTCCGTGCCACCCATAGTAAATGTGCCAGCGGGAATCCATACCATTCCTGAGATGGTTTCTGTTTGTTCTGTTGAAAAGCGAGCTGGCGTTGCGTCACAACAGGGTACCGCATGTGTGTAGATGCCCAAAAGATTGAGTGTGGTAACGATGAAAAATTTCAGGTACTTGTATGCAAGGTCAGTCATATTATGTAGTTTGTGTGCTATATTTCTTCGTCATCGTTTATCTTTGCATACTTTTTATCCTTTTTAGATCTTGTTGGTTTCAAGTTAGATAGATATTATAATTTACAAAAATATAAACGAAAAAAGCTTTTTTTCTTATAGGAATTATGTCACAAAATAAAGCATAATAATGGCGCAATTTGAAGCAGATTTCATTTGGGGTGCGGCTACTTCAGCGTATCAAATTGAAGGAGCAGTTGCTTCTGATGGTCGATCTGATTCTAATTGGGATGCTTTTTGTAGAAAGCCTGGTGCAATTCGAGATTATTCCTCGGGAGCAGAGGCCTGTCAGCATTATAACCGTTGGCAAGATGATATTAGCTTAATGGCAGATATTGGTTTGCAAGCCTATCGATTCTCGATCGCCTGGTCTCGAATACTGCCTGGGGGTTTTGGGAAGTTGAATCAAAAAGGCCTTGATTTCTACAATCGTTTAATCGACGGCTTGTTGAAAGAGAATATTCAACCCTACATCACATTATTTCATTGGGATCTGCCTCAGGTATTGGAGGAGGTCGGCGGTTGGCAAAATCCAGATATCGCCCTTTGGTTTGGTGAATATGCCGGCATTTTATCCGAGCATTTTTCAGATCGTGTTAGTCATTGGTTCACGCTCAATGAGCCACAATGCTTTATTGGCTTAGGCTATTATGCCGGAACAAAAGCCCCGGGATTGAAATTAAGTGTGCGGGACTCCTTGCAAGCCTTACACAACGCATTACTCGCCCATGGGCATGCAGTAAAAGCCTTGCGTGGGCTGGCAAAAAAACCAATTAGAGTTGGTCCAGTTCAGACGGGCTCGGTTGCCTATCCATTTGAAAACACCGAAGCGAATCGAGCTGCCGCATATAAAGCTACTTTTAATGTCTTTGCCGCAGAGGAAGATTCTCATGACTGTTACTTGTGGAAAGTGCCAGTAAATCCACTTTGGAATTTTGCTTGGTACAGTGATCCCATCTTTTTGGGTCAGTATCCAGAAGAGGCGGTGGAAGCCTTAGGTGCGAATCTCCCAGATTTTTCTGATGCCGATATGGAAATAATTAGCCAACCCGTTGATTATTGCGGACTGAACTTGTACAGTGGCTTTCCCGTTGTCGCTGACGCTGAGCACTCCTGGGCCTGTGTTGATCGACCTTTGGGAAATCCTTTAACAGCATTCAAATGGTCGGTCACTCCAGAAATTATGTATTGGGCACCTAAGTTTTTTTATGAGCGCTACCAATTGCCTATATATGTTGCTGAAAATGGAATGTCTGCACACGATTGGGTCGAAGCCGACGGTTCAGTGCACGATCCTCAAAGAATTCAATTTCTTAAAGCCTATCTTCGAGAGTACCGTAGAGCCTCAGAAGAAGGGATTCCAATTAAAGGGTATTTTCTATGGTCTCTAATGGACAATTTTGAATGGGAGCAAGGTTATGAAGAGCGTTTTGGGATCATCCATGTTGATTTTGAAACCCAGCAAAGGCGCTTAAAAGACTCTGCCTATTGGTACGCGGACTGTATCGCCACTAAGGGCAGTCGGCTTTGATTGGGCTGAAATTCGAGGCTCTGTCTCAGTAAGAAAAACCAAGGATTGAAGAATATAAAAAATGCACACCGATGTGTGTGCATTTTTTATATGGTTTGAGATTTTTGGCTAAAATTAACTAAAGCCAAAAACTGAAGTAGATATAAATTCCCAAGACACAACCCAAAACTATAACCGTACCCAATATATCCCAATGGTTCCAACTCTCGCGTATTTCTCTTTTATCTGCATCAGTTAAGGTATCATAGGATAGACCATGTTCCTCGGCACTGTCTGTAGATTGAGTTTTAAGGGAGACCAGAATCATAATCACTACACTGATAAGGAACAAGATACCTGAATAATAAAGGAAATTAAAATCGGCGATGTTATTGAGTAGATCTGATTGGACGTCGGTAAAACTGACTAAAGCTTCAATAGATAACTTTAGAATCCCTAGAACAAAGCCACTGATCAAACCGACAAAAGCACCCGTTGCATTTGTTTTTTTCCAAAATAAACCTAGGAGGAAAACCGCAGTTATCGGTGGAGCTAGGTAGCCTTGGACCTGCTGTAGGTATTTGTAAATGCCGCCCCCAGCCATTGCTTTCATTATGGGAATCCAAATCAATCCGCAAATTACAACGATGGTTGTAGCCAATCGTCCGATACCGACATAGTGTTTTTCACTGCGGTTGGGTTTTAATTTGCTGTAAATATCAAGGGTAAACAAAGTCGCACAGGAATTAAAGAGGGAAGCGAGAGAGCTCATTAATGCAGAGAGTAATCCAGCAACGACAAGCCCTCTTAGCCCTACAGGAAGTAAAGTGGAAACCATGGTGGGAAAGACTTGGTCGCCGTCAATTCCTTCAGCCTTACTTGGAATGAGCATTAAGCCTTTTTGGTGTAAAGCATAACCAATTAGCCCGGGAACCAAGAAAATGAATACAGGCCAGATTTTTAAAAAACCGCCCCACAAGGCACCTCTACGAGCATCTTTCAAGCTCTTGGCAGCCAAGGTTCGTTGTACAATATATTGATCCGTACACCAATACCAAATTCCGACCACGGGAGAAGCGATCATGATCCCTAGCCATGGGAAATCACTATTTTTCCACCAAGGAATGCCCTCTTGAGCAATAGGTCTCCAGAGTTTAAACTGATCTTTATTTTCTCCTAAAACAGCCTTGAGTTCCCCCCATCCACCGAGAAGGTCTAAGCCAATAAAAGTAATAAAGAATGATCCGATGACTAAGACAAAGGCTTGAAGCACTTCGGTGTAGAGAACGGCTCTCAAGCCTCCAGTAACCGTATAAACACCCGTTAGAATAACCGTGGTGATTGCTCCGGCCCAAAAGGCATTATCTGGGGAACCAAAGGTATCAGGTAGCAAGGTCATAAAAACCAAGGCACCTGCATAAACGGTTACGGAAACTTTAGTGAAAACATAGGCAATTAAACTAACGATCGAGAGGGTCCATCGGGATCGCGCATCAAAGCGTCGTTCAAGAAATTCTGGCATGGTGAAAACCCCGCTCTTGTAGTAAAATGGGACGAAAATCCAAGCGAGCAAAACCATGATCCAAGCGTGCAATTCATAATGAGCCATTGCCATTCCCGATGTGGCTCCATTACCGGCAAGTCCTACAATGTGCTCAGATCCAATATTAGAGGCAAATAGAGAAGCTCCAACAACAAACCAAGCGGCATGTCGCCCAGCTAGGAAATAGTCTTGCGTGCTTTTTTGTTTGCGCGAAGACCACCAGGCGATGAATCCAATGAGAATAAAGTAGAGACCGACGACAGTCCAATCAAGTGATTCCATACGAGAAAAGGGGATTAAGGGTAAATAAAAATAAGAAGTGTAGACTTTAGTGTGGGTGCATGTTGCAGAGTACATATTAAGTCATAGGCACAGCCTAAAAATGTGTACTTATGAACCAAAATAAAAAATGATTACGTGATAAAACAAGCATAAAATCCTAATGTGAGTTGTTTTATGCTTTCGCTATGCATGCGTTAATGAGCTTTGTGCCATTACCAACCGTTTAGCTGACATTGTCTGCTAGGAGTTAACGAGATGTGCAAAATTACTTCGGCATAACTCATATATCTTAATTAATATTTTTGATTTACATTAATTGGATTTTAAATATATATGTTTGCATGCGGTTATTCGTTTTACCTCTGATATGCTGTCTTCTTCTGCAAACACTTTTTTCAGAATCGTACCGACAGTGGATGCGTTCCCATAATCTTGAGTACGATACAAAAAGTTTAAAAGAAGATACAGATGCCGATGGCATACCCAATGGTTTAGAATATGTTTTAGGTACGAATCCTCTCGAAAAATCTAAACATTGCCTTACCCCAAAAATTGAAAAAGGTAGAGTGTTACTGAAGCACGCTCTAAAGAAAAATAGAGAAAAGACAGAAATCAAATACCTTTGGTCTAAGGACTTAGTCAATTATCATGCAAGTGGGGAAGCTTCCAGCGATGGAACAATTGTAAATATTTCTGAAAGTCAAGGTGAGGACGGCAGTGTAGAAATTTCAAGCGATGTAGTTCAAGGCCAAGCTGACTCCGTATTTTTTAAAATGGTGACTTCGATTGAAAGTCCTGTTGCGGAAAGTTCGAATGATGCAAGTACCAGTACTTCGCAATTAAACGATCTCCAAGAGGTATCTTTATTTGGAATTCCGCTTTTGAATCCATTTTCTATGGCTTCTTCTTCTTTTTTAAATCCCACATCAGGAGATATGGGTTATTATATAAACCTATCGATGCATGCAAATTTATTAAATTCTGAGCAGGATTTTGTGAATTTTATTTATGGGGCAGAGTACGATTTTGCAAAAATAGCGACAACTATTGCCTATGAGTTTGGAGGGAATATCCTTTTCGGCGGTGTGCCGAGCGTCAATATCTCAGAGGGTGATGCTTTTGCTATTGTTGTCGAAGGTATTCAAGATAATGTGTACCATCTATATTTTGATGAATCATGGGTCGCTCCCGCAGATGGCTTTACAGTCCTATTTGGTGCAGATCTCGCTCAATTAGTTGATGCTAATGCCTTATTTTCTATTTCACTAAATACTACGGAACCTGAGCCTGAACCTGAGCCTGAACCAGAGCCTGAACCTGAACCTGAACCTGAACCGGAGCCTGAACCTGAACCAGAGCCTGAACCTGAACCAGAGCCTGAACCTGAACC
>NZEN01000095.1 GCA_002689665.1 Opitutia bacterium
AGTTCAGGTGAAACAAGAAGCGAAACCCTCTATTTTGACTCAGGTACTCCCGGCAAAGAGTTGAGTATCTCCTCAGAATTGAATGTTTTCGGAGAGGCGGATAAGTATCCTGGGAATAATGTAAGGAAAAGCCGTTTAGTTCTACCTTGACGCTAGGTGTTTAAGCGGCGTCTCTTTTAGTCTCAGGCAAAGGTGATATCTTGGCCTTACCCTTACCCTTGACTACTGCAGCACTTATTGTGACCCGTACTGGTTCCTCAAGAGCGGGAAGGTCGTACATCACATCAAGCATGATATTTTCCATAATTGAACGAAGTGCTCGAGCACCAGTTTTCATAGAAATAGCTTGCTCGCAAATGGATAAAATTGCCTCTCTGGTGAAATGCAATTCAGCATCTTCCATTAAGAAAAGTTTTCTGTATTGCTTTAGCAGAGAATTCTTCGTCTCCTTTAGTACGCGAACCAATTCATTTTGAGTCAACTCTTCCAACACTGAAACCACTGGCAATCTTCCTATGAATTCGGGGATAAGTCCGTATTTAACTAAATCTTCAGGGCGAACATCACCAAGTAGTTCTTCTTTATTTTTTGGAGTTTCAGAATTGTAACCCACCATCCGATTACCAACCCGCTGCTCAACAATTTGGTCTAAGTCTACGAATGCACCACCACAAATAAAGAGAACATTAGAAGTGTCCAATTGAATGTAATCTTGGTTGGGGTGCTTGCGTCCGCCCTGGGGCGGAACATTGCAAACCGTACCTTCGAGGATTTTTAGTAGTGCTTGCTGGACGCCTTCACCTGAGACATCACGCGTGATGGAAACATTATCAGTTTTGCGACCAATTTTATCGATCTCATCTACATAAATTATTCCGCATTGGGCCCGTTCAACATCTTGATCAGCCGATTGTAAGAGACGCAATACGATATTTTCAACATCATCGCCAACATATCCTGCCTCCGTTAGAGTGGTTGCATCGGCTATAGCAAAAGGTACATCGAGGAGATTAGCCAATGTTCTCGCCAAATAAGTTTTACCACTACCAGTAGGCCCGATAAGTAAAACATTACTCTTTTCTATCTCGACTCCGTCTAGATCCTCCGAAGCAAAGGGATTCGTAGACGATGTTCCGGTATTTATCCCCATTTCACTGGCTAATCTTTTATAATGATTATGTACAGCTACGGAGAGTACCTTTTTGGAATGATCCTGCCCGATCACATGTTCGTCTAAATGAGACTTAATTGCAGCCGGTTTTAATAAGTTGAAGATGGGCTTTTCGCCGCTTTCCTTAGGTGTAGAATCTTTTTCTCCAAGCTCCCTGTCTATAATCGTCTTGCATACTCGTACGCAAGAATCACAGATGAAAACACTAGCCGGGCCGGCAATCATCTTTTTGACTTCGCCCTGCGGTTTGCCACAGAATGAGCAAAAATTGATTTTCGTAGGCTTTGCCATTGTGAAGTTTCTTATTCAGACGGTTTTTGAGAGATTACCTCATCGACAAGACCGTAATTCTTGGCTTCTTCTGCTGACATGTAGTAATCACGGTCAGAATCTTTCTCCAGTTGTTCAATTGTCTGTCCGCTGTGCTGAGAGAGGATGTTGTTGATGGTTTGTCGCCATCTTAAGATCTCTTTTGCCGCGATCGAAATATCCGATGTCTGTCCACCTGCACCACCACTAGGTTGGTGAATCATTACCCGACTATTGGGGAGTGCATATCTTTTACCGGGGGTTCCCGCTGCCAGGAGAACTGTACTCATGCTTGCAGCCATACCGATGCAGTAAGTCACAACATCACATTGCATGAAGTTCAGCGTGTCATAGATCGCCATGCCATCAGAAACGCTGCCTCCCGGGGAATTAATGTAAACATGGATATCCTTTTTCGGATCTTCCATTTGAAGGAACAGCAATTGTGCTATTATCGAATTCGCTACATAGTCATCGATCGGTGTGCCAATAAAGACAATGCGATCTCGCAATAGTCTACTGTAAATATCCCAAGCTCTTTCCTGTCTGCCTTCTCTTTCGTAAACATATGGTAATGGTAGGTATGCTCCCATGGTAATTTAAATCTTAATTTTATTGGTTCTAGTGAAACTAATCACCTTTTGTATCAGAGATATTTTCTTTGGTTTTGTTTGCAACAAGATCGAGCGTTTTATCGTGAAGAATGTCTTGGCGAAGTCTATGCAGTTGTCGGCGGTCTTTGGATAGTTCCTTGATGTAAGCAGTGGGATCTTTTCTCATCATCATGGCTTCTTGCGAGGCAGCCCTTGCTAAATCTTCGTTACTTACTTCAACTTTTTCTTTTTCAGCTATCTTCCCAAGAATCAAAGTCAGCTTAACCCGAGCCTCCCCTTGGGTCTTCGCTTCTTTCCAAAGCTCGTCCTTTTGTGCTTCAATCTCTTCTTGTTTCGTTCCCTGTTGGATTGCACGCTGGGCTCTCTGCTGAAAAATGGAGTTAGACTCATCTTCTACCGCTTGTTGGGGTAGGGGGAAATCAGGGAGTTCGAGAATCTTTTGCGTCACTTGACTTCTCTTAGAGTTTTGGTTTTCACGTTGCTTGCGTGACTCTAGGTCAGTCAGTACACGGTCCTTTAACTCTTCTAAATTTTCGACTTTTACTGATTTGAAAAACTCTTCATCCATTTCGGGTGCCTTTTTTTCACGAACCTCATGAACTTCGACTTGATAGATAACAGTCTTACCGGCAAGAGGAGCAATTTCAAAGTCATCTTTAAAATTGGCTTCAATTCCCTTTTTTTCACCACTTTTCATGCCTACTACGCCTTCAGCGATAGCATCTACCCCTAAGCCTTTTGCCTGGCCAGCTTCTTCCCAGGTGTTTGTTTGCTTACCATACATAGGTTTGTCTGGCACGATTTCGGCAACTGCTTTACCATCCAATTCGCCTTCGTAACTGCATTTAATGTAGTCACCCTCCTTAGCTTCTCGCTCAACAACATCGAATGATGCACGTTGATCCCTGAGAGTATTAATTTCTTTATCAATATCTTCGTCACTCACATCGGTAGGATGTACCGTGGATTCAAAATTCTCATAGTCGGGCAGGTCAAACTCAGGCTCAAGATCGACCGTCACTTCCACGGATACGCCTTGCTCCTTTGAAAAATCGCCGGGATCTACCTTGAGGATAGAGTAAACTTTTATCTCTTTATTATCCAAAATGGATTCATAGGCGTCTGTGGAAACCTTCCTTGTCAGTTCGTCTTTTAATTCCTTTGAATATTTTTTACGAATAACAGCAGCAGGTGCTTTTCCTTTTCTGAAACCGGGAATACTGGCAATTTTTCCGATTTCTTTACACGCTTCGTTCTCTTTGTTTTGAATTTCTTCAGCATCAAAGGTTACAATGGCAATTTTTCGGGCGGTGCCCGCGTCTTTTAATTCTAGATTCACGATAATGGATTACTTTTAAAGTATTGATGATAAACAGGCAAAGGTTGTATATTATTGTTTATGAAGACCTTGGTCAAATAGATACCTCAACCTGAGGGAGACCAAGGGTAGGGTCGCACCTGTTTGATAGACTTAAATTTCTTAGGTAGTTGCCTAAGTGTCTCCCTGAATTTATGTGGATCGAATTCCTTAATTTGAAGAATGTATTCAGATGTCTTTTGATTTTGTCCCAAGAACCTGAAATTCTCCTTAGGCAATTGTCGCTCAAGTGTTGCTAAAGTGGCATTTTCTGCTGCTGTAATATACAGCTCACTTGCCCGATAAAATGTTGGCGTCTCATTTGGATCGAGTTCAGCTAAAACGAATAATCTTTCTGAGCGTAGTGCCCCCCCACTTTCAATAACCCAGCACACATTATTTGATGAGGTTTCCTCGAACACCGAAAAGTTGCTTTCATAATGTAAAACAAGACCATGAGGTATGGCGTCTCTGATTGAGTCGGGTAAGCCAGGGAAGGTGCGGTCTCCAACTGCTGTCATATTTGATTCATACGATCCCGGTCTCATGGAAGCCCTTTGATTTTTATCGTTGATTGCGTATCGGAAGAGCAGGGATGAAATAGCCACACCGATGATGACTCCTATCCATATAGAGATTCTTCTGTCTTTTTTATTCAGTCCCATGGAGTTAACTAACTTGTGAAAATTTTGTTTTCGTTAAAGAGTGCATAAATGGTTAAAGATGTAACTTCGATTCGTGTGAGGTATCAGGAAACGGACAAGATGGGTATCGCATATCATGGTAATTACTTTACCTGGCTAGAGGTGGCGAGAATTCATTTATTGGATTCCATTAATTGTCCATATTCAAAGCTTGAAGAGGCAGGATATTTTCTCCCGGTTATAAGTTGCTCTTGCGAATTTAAAAATCCTGCTAAATTTGACGATAGAATTGAAATTGAGGTTTGCCTACGGGAGATAGGGCAAGTGCGAATCAATCTCGAATATACGCTTCGACGAGATGAACTAATTTTGGCCCATGCAAAAACATCCCATGCTTTTGTCAATGAGCATGGAAAGGTTGTCCGTCCGCCCAAGGATTTCGCAACAAGTGCTAACGGGGAAACCACACTTGGAGATGTGTAGAGAAATTAGTTTAGATCTGTTGCGGCATCTATGACTTTCATAGCAACATCCTTAATCGATACATTATTACAATCTATGACTAGATCTGCCTGTAAGTAGGTATCTCTTCTTGCTTCAATTATTTTTTGTATTTCGCGCCTTGGTTCATCTACCAGGAGCAGTGGGCGCCCCCTATCTTGTTTGATTCGTTCAAAAATAACCTCGGCATTGGCCCAGAGGCAGATAACGAATCCCTTTCCTCTTAACTTCTCCAGCATGCCGCGGATCATGCATAGACCACCTCCGCATGAAACAATGCAATTTGACTCAGGGTGACCGCTTTCAATAAAACTCTGCTCGAGTTCCCTGAACTTCAATTCTCCATGTTGTGTGAAGATTTCACTTACTGAATTCCCTTCCTGTTTCTCAATTTCTCTATCAGAATCATAGAATTCAATCGAAAGTTGCCTTGCGACTTTCTCTCCAATGGTGGATTTACCCGTTCCCATCATGCCGATTAGATAGATATTTCTCTTTGGTTTTCTCATAAAAAAAAGTGACTGAAGTTTTTGATTATAGTTGGATAAATCCTTGCGAACGAAATCCATTATCTCAATAATGACAATATGAATAGTGATTCAAGTGAAGTCACCGTCAAAGGGGTTATGCCCACATCTAACGGTTGTGCAATATTTCTGGGTAGCGAAGATAAGACATTCGTTATCTATGTTGATCCGGCAATCGGCAATGCAATCAATATGACAATCAATCAAGTCAAGAAGGAGAGACCGCTTACTCATGACTTGATTGGCTTAATACTAAAAGGGCTAGAGGCTTCAATTGAAAGAGTTCTTATCAATGATGTTGATGAGGGTACTTTTTTTGCCAGGATAATCTTAAGAATGGAAAACGAGTTGGGTAAGAAAATTATCGAACTTGATGCCAGACCCAGTGATTCTATCGTTCTCGCACTACAGATGAAAAAACCTATATTTGTGGCTAATAAGGTTTTGGAAAATGTTGAGGATATGTCTGAAATTTTAGATCGTATTCTAAAAAAACAGGACTAGTTTTCGAGTCTCTTAAATTGATTCATCCGCCAGTAGATGCGAATACCTTGGATTCGCGTACTAAACTCGGGATAAGGTCATCATCCAGTTGCCCAACCGCATTGGCTCCAATGCAGGATGTTACTGGTTTATCCTTTATGAGATTGATCGCGGAAAGGGGAGAGCCCGATTTATTTTTCACTGAGTTCTTCAGGGTTCATGCAAATTCGAAGCTTAGTCCGGAAATCCTTTCTTCCATCACTGAGAACCCAACCAAGTCTCCTGTGTTTGCTCAAATCATCGGAGAAAACATAGATGATATTAATCGAACAGTATCAGAACTTATGTGCTATCCCATTGCGGGGGTTGACCTGAACATGGGATGCCCTGCTCCACGGGTTTACAAAAAAAATGTGGGGGGAGGCTTATTGAAGGATCCCAAAAAAATTAATCAAATCCTCCATGCAATGCGCTCTCGAATCGATGGTAACTTAACTGTTAAAATGAGAATAGGTTTTGAAGATGACAATAATTTCGAGGAAATCCTTAATGTCATCTTAGCAAATAAAGTAAATCTTTTAAGCCTTCATGTGCGTACGGTAAAAGGAGGCTATAATACTCCCCCCCAGTATGACTTTGTAGAAAAGGCTGTACAGTATCTTGGTGACGAGTGCCCTGTGCTAGCTAACGGCAGCATCGAGACAGCACGGGATGCCATACTATTAAGGGAGAGATTTGATTCCCTGGGAGTTATGATCGGAAGAGCAGCCATTAGAAATCCATGGATTTTTAGGCAGATTCGAGAGATTGAAGATGGACAAGCCCCATTTATCCCCAGGCGAGCTGATTTGCATACCTACTGCTTACAACTTTACGATGTTCTTTCGCGTCCTAGTATAGAGGAGAGGAAAATGGTTTCAAGAATGAAGAAGTTTCTCAATTATATAGGGCTAGCGATTCATGATGATGGCGTATTTTTAGGCGAAATGAGGCGGGCGGTGACGAAGAGTGAGTTATTTGCTATCTTTGATCGACATCTTTCAGGAGAAGTTTTCGCTGAACGCCCACTTGATCAAAAACCTCTAAAATTAGATAGAAAAATCAAACCTCCTGAACAGGGTTACTGCCATGTTTAGGTTTTTTTAATGAGATCCTTTTATCATGCTTACCGATTAGACTTTATGCTCTTTATGAAGGTGTGGGGTGTAGGTTTCTTTTCTTGTGGTTTATCTTTTTGGTTTCTTTATCTATCTCAACCACCAGGAGATTTCCCTGAAGCGGCATACTTCTTCTTACTGCCAGTTTTGATTTGGTTTAACTGTAACCCAAAACCAAAGGTAGTGCTAACTACGGTGTTCATTTCCGGATTCATTTACCACATTGGGTTAATTGGTTGGATCAGGCATGTAACTTTGCCTGGAATGATCTTAGCATCGATTATTATCACCTCCTACCTTCTACCTTGGTATTTCCTGTGTGCAAGATGGATTTCTCGAAATGCAAATGCAGGCTTTGCTGCAAGACTTTCCCTCATCCTTGCTCTATCTTCCCTTTGGGTCATGATTGAATGGGGTCGCAGTCTTTTCTCTCTCGGTTTCCCCTGGTGCCCTCTATCAGTTACTCAGTGGGAGCGCCCAGCAATTCTTCAGCTGGTTCCACTTGCAGGAGGTTGGGTTGTTTCATTCTTCCTCGTTTTTTTTAATCTTTGCGTAGGGTCTTATTTGCATCATTTGCTGATTCGACGAAGGCGTAATCCTCCCAATGGGTATTTTTCTTCTTTGTGTCCTGATTTCTATCTTTGTATGGCTTTCTTTTTGCTTATGCTATCCCCATTGTTTTTAGATAAAGCAGGGCAATTATTGTCTTATAAAACCAGAATTCGGGTAGGGGTATGCCAACCATACTTAAAGAATAAATGGGCACCCGAAAATATAGCTTCAAGCAAAAGAGCATTAATTGAACAAACTAAAATTCTAGCTAGCTTGAATCCTGATTTAATAGTTTGGCCCGAGGCATCTACGCCGTATCCGGTTAATCTTGACCGAGCTTGGGTAGAGAATCTCTGCCATGAGATAGGCATACCGATTCTCGCTGGTGCTATTATTCGTGAGGAAGAGACGAGTTATAATGCTGTCGTCAAAGTAGAGCCTGAGTCGGGTTTAAGGAAAGAATGGTACTCAAAGCAGATTCTTGTCCCTTTCGGAGAGTATGTACCATTTCCTTTTTCTTACATACCAGGGTTAACCAGACTTGTTGGGCCGGTAGGTACATTTACTGCGGGAAAAGTATTTCAATCTTTTTCCGTTGCTACGGATCACAACACATCGGTTAAAATCTTACCTCTTGTCTGCTATGAAGATATCTTTCCTGGACTAGCTGGAAAAATGGAATATTCCCCCAATTCGCTTATTTTCGTAACCACTAATGATGCTTGGTTTGCCGAGGAAGGATGCGCAGAGCAACACGCAGCCCATTCAGTTATCCGGGCACTCGAAACAGGTATGCCTATTCTTCGGTGCGGGAACGCTGGTTGGTCGGGGTGGATATCTCCCCGCGGAGTTATTCGGGAAGTTATGCGCGATAAGGAAGGGAGTGTTTACTTCAAAGGAGCCTCAGTTCTTGAAATCGAATGGTCCGCTGGTGATGTTACTTTTTTTGCCAGGAATGGTAATTATTTTGTAGCATTATGCTTAATTTTTGTAATATTAGGATGGTATGTTTTTGAATTAAGACCTAAAATATCGATAACAATATGAGTGTAATAGATTATAATTTTCTAATCAATCAGATACAACGCAATCTCCCCACATTACCCACGATTGTAAACGAACTGACGAATATTTTACAAAACCCCGATTCATCTACTTTTGCGGTTGAGGATGTCATGACTTCCGATCAATCCATGACGATGAAAATACTCAGGGTTGCGAATACTTCATTTTACAGAGGAGGTCGTGACGAGAGGGTAACGGATGCAAATGAAGCTATCGGATCACTTGGTTTTGA
>NZEN01000096.1 GCA_002689665.1 Opitutia bacterium
GAAATGATTAAAATAGATCCCTGATATTTTCTTAAATAATGTTCCAGCCAATTTTGAGAAACGACATCCAAATGATTGGTAGGCTCATCCAGAATCAAAAGAGAAGGCCCCTGCAATAGCAATTTACCCAAGGCAATGCGCATCTGCCATCCACCGGAAAACTCATCCACTCTCCGGTCAATATCCTCCAAAGAAAAACCCATCCCGGTCATCACTCTTTCAATTCGCGAATTCATTTTTTCCGGTTCAAAACTGGCGAGTTGCTCTTCCCATGCCCCCATCAGGTCAATCAGATCATAAAATTCTTCGGCTTCGGGGTCCATTTCCCCAAGTTTTGTTTCGGCTTCATCCAGCTTCTCCTTCAGTTCAGTCATCCCCGAAAAAGCCTTGGCCACTTCTTCTCGTAAAGTACCATCTTTAGCCGTTACCCCATCCTGTGGCAGATAACCAACCGTGGCATAATCTGGCTTTTCCACTTCGCCTTCGTCCGGAACCACCTCCCCCATTAACATGCGAAGAAAAGTGGTCTTCCCTGAACCATTCGACCCCACCAATGCAATTCGGTCTTTGGGCCCAATCGTTTCTGCTATTCCGGTAAATAATTTTTTATGCCCAAATGCAAGATGGACATCCTTAATAAAAATCATGGAAAGCTTTTATTTAGAAAAAGCTATTCATGCAATGAGATTAGAATCAAGAAGTACGAATACAATAAAATCTAATCACCAAGCAAAGATGGTAATTTCCGAGTTGTTTCGATTCCATTTTCAAAAATCAGGTTAGGAAGGTTAATACCCTCCTTATCAAAAAAAATCCATTCCCCGTCTTGTTGCCCATCCATGTATTGACCTGAAAGTTTGGGACTACCATTCTCGTACCATTCCTGATATTTCCCATGCCAGCGATCGTTTTTCATAGTCCCTGACTTGTAAAGTTGCCCGCTTCTATACCAAACCTTTCGCTTCCCTTCCTTCACTCCATTGAAATACTCGGTCTCTTCTTTGACTAAACCATCTTCGAAATACTCTTTGATCAAACCATTCTTAGGTCCAGAAGGCTTTGTTTGTTTCGGCATAGGCAGACCCAAATCACTCGGACTCGAATTACCTCCGAAAGTTCCATTCGATTCATCTTCACTGGAGAACTCCAAATCAAAAGGCTTATTGGTAACTAGCTCTTTCGTTTGATTTGACTCAGTCTCGTGCGGATTTTTTGGATCTGGATGATCAGCTTCCTGATCTGTGCATCCGATCAAGGCCAAGAAGATAACTAAAACTGTTAAGTATGAGAATCTCACGGAACTAGCTATATTTCTTTTTTCACAACTGCCAAAAATAAAACTCAAGATTTTCTACTTTTTACATTAGAAGCATCATCATCGATTCAGAATTCCAATAAAGATGAAAACCCTTTTCCTTATCCGTCATGCCAAGTCGAGTTGGGACGATTCTACTCTTGATGACCACGAACGCCCACTCAATCAAAGAGGTAAAGCCAATGCTCCCATTATGGCCAAACGCTTACAGAAACTTGGTATAAAACCCGATATGTTATTTTCGAGTACTGCACAGAGAGCCGCCAGCACGGCTCAGGTATTCGCAGAGCATTTAGATTTCCTACAACCCAAAATCTCTTACGACCCCGATCTCTATTTAGCATCAGCGGGCATGCTCCAGGATATGATAAACAAAATTGAGCACTCTTTAAATATCGTCCTCATCTTCGGACATAACCCCGGACTCACCCTACTCGTCTCCCAAGTGTGGGGACTCCCTATCAACAATATTCCTACATGTGGAATAGTAAGTTTAAAATTTGGAAGTTCCACTTGGGAAGAAGCTTCATCTCAGTTGCCTTCGGGTGCCACTTTTGACTTTCCCAAAAACTCATCTTCTCCCATCTCTTTTTCAGAAAAAAATTAAAGAAAAACTCTTTTCATCCGATAATTGAAATTATCGCAAGGAGGCGAGTAAATATTTCATAGATTTGCCTGGCAAGGATTGCCGGTTTGATCGCTATACTTTCGTTTTTAGGAATCACTTTTACATGAATGTCAGATTGCATTCGTATTAAAGTGATCTGACTTCACCTTGCTTGTTCTGAATTTTACCAATTCTACAATTCGCAATCATAGTTAGCACAGGTTGTGAGACAATACGGGTGTGGGTTCTTCCTTTGTAATATCTGTAAATTTAAACCAACAAAATTCAATTGATGAAATAATTTAATCTCCAAAATCTCAACTAGGATGGTTGAGAACTTCTCCATTATACAAGGATGTGTAATCTGTAAGCTTTTATGCTCATCGTAAAAATACTCTTGTTTTTACGATTATAAGCATAAGTTCATCTCCCTTGTATTCTAGGTGCAAATATAGCAAAAGAATATGATAGCAGCTGATACATTAAGCTTTGCCCGTTCTGTAGCAAAAGAACTTGATTATGCTCACATCAAGCGTAGTGAGCATGTTAAGCACATTTCGGCGGGCAAAAAAATAGTTAATTCTGGCGACGATGTCGGTGCCCTTTCTGTCCAAATGAAACAGTCTGGAGATCTTCGTCGTATGCAGGAGGTCAAACACACCCTGCAAAACGCCAAATCCTACCTGCAGGCACGGGATAGCGCCCTCGCGATGGTGCACACAATCTATGACCGCATGGGGACTTTGGCTACGATGGCCATGGATGTAACCAAGACTGATCAGGACAGGGAAAAATATGAAACTGAGTTTCAGGAACTTCGCACGGCTGCCCTCGAAATATCTCGCGAAAAATTTAACGGCATCAATCTCTTCCGAGATAAAGCTTACACTCTCATCAATAAAAATGGTCCTATCAATTGGACAGACTCAAAGGCAGAAGTGGATGCACTCAGTGCCTCAGATCCAAATAATACCCATTACCTTGCTACCATTACCAGTGAGTTGGAACAGGCTGAAATTGCATTTCAGATCGGAGATGTTGGCATAAATGCCTGGTTAGGTGGAAATGATACAGATACCGAAGGAGATTGGCGCTGGACTGAGGGCCCAGAGGGAGAGGCAAACAATGGAAATGGAACTCCATTTTGGAGAGGGAATTTTAATGGTAATTCCGTCCAAGGAAAATTTCAAAACTGGGGCAACAATGAGCCGAATAATTCCCCTTGGTTTGATCCTGTCAATGGAGAGGATTATTTACAAATCAGTCAAGGTAGTTCACCTGCAGGATCTTGGAATGATCTCCCTAATATTGGCACCTTTAGCACAGGACTACAACCAACCGGTTATGTCCGAGAAACTGATCAATCTTCCCTCCAGCAGCAAAGTAATGAATTTTCAAGTAGTTTTGAAATCGCCAATGGTCTTTTTCAAAAATTTATTTTCAGTTCCATGGTCGGAGTTGGTACCATGTCCGAAGCTAGCAAGGCACTTGAAACTTTGGATACCGCACTCGAGGGAATAGTGGATGCTCGTGCGATGACTGGTGCATCACTATCTAGAATCGATCACGAGATTAGCGAACTCGATAGTTCCTATGTCCAAAAAGAAAAATCTCTCGGCCGCATAGAAGATTTAGATGTGGCTAGGGCTGCAACCCAATTGGCTAAAGCCGAAATTAAACTACAATCATCAGCTAAAGTTTTTGCCCACGCCAATGAATTGTTCAATAAACGAAATTATGTGGAAGAACTTCTTTAAAAATTGTTTGCCAGATTCACGGCATTAAAGATAAGTAGGCAAGATGGTTAAATGTAAGGATTTTGTACCTAAAATCATTAAAAGGGGTGGATTTTTCTCCAGTGCCAAAGCACAAGAATTCCAAACCTGCCTGGACCATGCCAATCAATGGATTTCAGATGAGAATGTCGAGGTGGTAAATATTGAAACCGTAGTGCTGCCCAACATTCACGATGAGTTGGAAGAAGGATCCATGGACACGAACCTGGATACCCACGGCGACACCACCTCGAATTGGAATCAGTTTGTTCGTGTATGGTATAGGTGAGCATCACCCAAATTACTTTCACCAAGTCGCAACCACTTTTAAAAGAAATATTTAAGGATTCTGCATGTAACTTTTGGGTTGCGATATTATTTTTTTGCAAGCAGAGAGGATCCATATTGACTCAGTGTCTTTCCTGCCAAAAGGATTTCTGATTTTGACATAGAGATCTCATGGAACGCTTTTCTAAAGTGGTTTCTTTGCCCAGGTGCAAGCTCCCACCAGTTCTGAGACACTAAGCCTTTCGACTTCAATGAGGCCCATGCCAATTTATAATCTAGCTGGGAAACAGATGTTTTATTTTTGATAAGCCCTCTCTTTTTTCTCTCCACATAATTGTATCTTAAGCTAATCTTTTCAGTTACAGGAATTTCCCTCCAGGGCCTTCCATCAACTTGTCCAGTTTTACTCTGAGCCCATGCCAATGCCATCTCCTCTTCTAATTCATCTTCCGGCGATTTCTCTGCGGGCTGTTTCCAATATTTAGCAAAGCTAATCCGGTGATGAAATTTTTCTTCCTCAGATAATTCCCACCAACTCATTCCTGAAAGCTTCCCAGTTTGACTATTTACCCAATGGGAAGCAATCACAGCTTCCTTATTAAAAGCCCTCTCCTTATTGAGTCTTTTAATTCGCTGCATTCCCAAATGGCTTCGAGCTTCCTGCCTCGCTGCATTTAATAGAGTATTCTCAATCGATGCCTTGACCGAATTGGAATAACCACGGTTTCGATCATTCGATCCACGCCCTTTATATGTTATAATCGAAGCATCCTGAACAAGTTTAAGACCGGGAACCGTAGGCACATATTTGTCGTCATAACTTTGCCCCCAAACCGAAAATGTAAAACAAAAACATAAGAGATAATTTAAATACTTCATTTTTCACCATAGCATAAATAAATATATGTTTCCATTATTTACATACCTATTTAAATTAGGAGTGAGGGTTGATTTTTTATCGATTGATAATGGACGCACTGAATCCTGTTCTAAAAAGGACATAGACTGTTGCAGAAAGTAAATACAATCCTCGCAGCTGGGATAACGCCCCAAATTATTTACTGCCCTCTGCACTCTTTTGCTTCTGATTGCAAAAGAATGCCCAAGGGGGGACTTGAACCCCCACGGCCTTGCGGACAACGGATTTTAAGTCCGCAGTTATATTCTATTTAACAAGTACTTATGTAATTTGTAGCCACTTTGTAGCCAAATATCCTTGATTTATTGTACCTATCTGTTGATTTTAGGATATGCCTAGAAAGAAGAAGCAAGATAAGGAATGGCCCGTTATTCGTTACAATAAGTTCCGTAATAATTGGATCGTAGACGCGGGAACACGAGTTAGTGAAGTTGATCCGAAAACAGGAACAAAAAAAAGAGATCGTCAGTATTGTAAAACAAGAGAAGAAGCAGAAACACTTGCTCAGCAATTAAAAACCAAACTGAAGAATCAGGGGATTAGGGGATTTAGGCTTACACCCGAACAACAGATCGATGCGGAGAAGGCATTAAAAATAATTGAGCCACTCAAAGTGAGTTTAACTGAAGCCGTTGAATTTTATGTAGAGTATCATCAGTCTGTTGGGTCGGAGATGACTTTCGGTGATTTGGTTGATCACTTTAGAAAAAAACTTGAAGAAGACCGGGCTAAAGGGGAAGGTGTAAAAGATAGAACCTTGCAGGACTACGATTCCAGGCATGGTAAACTTAAATCCTACTTTGGGTCAGTTCCCCTCATCATGTTTTCCTACTCAAAGGATTGGGAACCTCTAAGTCGTCAATTGGGGCGATCCTCAAGAAGATACGAGAACCATCTAAGAATCCTTTTTAATTATGCTGTAGAGAAAGAGTTCATTAAGTCTACGCCAATGAAGGGTAAGCTCTCCAAGGCACCGAAGTTAAAGAAACCTGCTATCTTAAATGAAAGTGAATGGAGAAACCTTCTACTGTCGGCAATTACTACCGACAAAGAACTTAATCTCCTCTCTTTTGTGGTCCTTACTTTATACATGGGATTAAGACCTGAATCTGAAGTCCCTAATCTTACCTGGAAAAATATCAATCTGAAGACCGGGAAACTTTTCATCGATGATGATGCAACCGGGAAAAGTGATCTCGGACGAACTCTCGTGATTCCAAAATGTGCACTCAACCTGTTAAAGATCTGTAAGAAGAAAACCGGACCGATTATTAAACCTACAAATGCACACAGGAGGGATTGGGATACATTGAGAGAAATGGCTGGGTTTATCGTTAGAAACAAAGCAGGAAAGATTTCTAAGAATACCTGGACGCATGATGTTGCGCGACATACTGCTGGAACGATGGTGTACGCCTCAACTCAAAGTAAAGAGTCGGTTCGGGCTTTTCTTGGGCATACAAATGATGTGACCATGAGACACTACATAAATCACGGTGAAGGCATTGATGAAGAGGCCGAAAGATTTTTCTCCTTCACAGCTCCCCTGCCCGATCAGATTGGCGAGGCGGTAAAGTCTGCTTAGACTCAAATGCCCTACTCTATTGTCAACCAAGCCTTGGTCTTGTACCTGTAGAATTTCGGTTTCTCTTCACCTGACTGAAAGTACATCCAATCATTGTCTTCAGAATCATAGAAGTAAGGATAGGCCTCTCGATTCGTCCACATCCAACCACGACTTGGGAGATAGAACCAACCCTCAGTATAGTGAGTAGCATTGGAGTCTGATGCGGACATTAAATCATTCATCATCTGATCATAGGCTTCCTGAGTTACCAAGTTGTAGGCAGATGGATTGGAGGTGACGGATGACTCGCCTTCCAATTTGCCTAAAAGTTTACCCTCTTCTATCCCATTTGCCTTTGAAATAGCTTTACTTTCAGCAATTAATTTTTCAGCAGAGGCATTAACTTCATCCAACGCTCTTAAATGCTCTGCCTGAGTAATCAATGAATAATCTAAGGGGGCATTTAGAACAGAGTTAATACCCTTACCAAATGATGTTTTTCCAAATACGGATTCTAGTGATGAAATATCAGAAATATTGTTTATTTTAGGGTCTAATTTACTTGCTACTAATGCACTCAAGTACTCATCTCCGTCACTTAATGAATCGCCATCTGTATCATATTTCAAAGGGTCAGTTCCTAGAATAATCTCATAATAATGCTTAAGAGTATCGTTATCATCGTCTGACATATCAGGTTCGTATATCGCTAAAATTTTTAGATCTTCATTAACAGTGATGGTTTGAACTTGGTCCATTTTGTTTTTCACATTTGCCCATGTAGAAAACTTCCAACCAGGGTATTCGGTAGCTTTTATTGTAACATTATCACCCTCAAAATACCAGCCACCTCCTTCTACTTTCCCAACCATACTTTTCCCAAGATCTGAAGTTGAGGTAATCTCTCCATCATCTAAATAATTTAAATTTATCCCATATGCCGGAACTGTGGTAGGCTCAATATCGACGTGCACTCTTTTTCGAAATGTATTAGCCAACTTTAATGCTTCATCAGCTTTTACAATACCACCCGATAAAACCTTACCCTCCAAATCCTCGAGTGGTTTTACCGAATCGATGAGAATCTTTTTAACATCGGAGGCGAGGAGATCAGGCCTATGCGAAAAAATTAAAGAGGCAACAGAGGCCACTACTGGAGCTGAGTATGAAGTGCCCGATACATATTTATAGTATGGTTTTCCTAAATAATTTTCAACATCAATATCTTCTAATGTAATAGTCCCCACACTCAAAAAATCGAGTGGTTGATTAACATTAACAAAAACAAATTTAAGATAAAGTTTATCAGTAAAATTTAATTGATCCAAAGGAACCTCTACTTGATTAAAATCAAATGTAATTCCATTAAACTCATAAATCTTCTTGTATCCATCAATGGCATTGCTTGTAGAAGCAAACAAACCTGCGATGGAAGTTGAATCAATGTTATAACTTAGTCTGATCTTTAGCCTAGGCAAAATTGTACCTTTTAAATTAATAGGATCACCCTGATTTTTTAATTCAGTGTAGAGTCCAAATAGAGAGAATGGGCTCGTTAAAGTAGGAGATTTACTAAACCAGTATTCCTGATACCGCTCACCAAGATTCCACGAATTTCCTTCGTTAGTCCATTGAAATGACTGTACCCAACTGTATTGCTTTATTGGATAATGCTTCTTGACTTCGTATTTAACGCTTGCTGCATACAAATTTTCTCCCGGTGCAGCTAAATCTACTGACTCTTCTCCGTAGTTTGAAAACCAAGACAGTTTCCCTTTGTTATTAATTGACGCTACTGAAATAATACAGTTGCTTAAACTTGTGCTAGGTAAATTTGTAGTTTTGTCATTGTCCTCATTTTCATTTCCTGCAGCACAAACAAGAAGCACACGATCGTTATTGTCGAATACATCAATTGTATCTCTTAGTAATTGGCTCTCCCTCAGTCCAATACTTAAGTTTACTACTCTAACGGAAGGCTTGAAATAAATATATTCTAATGCTTCGACTACTGCTGCAACAGTGGGTCTCGTTTCGCCATCAAGCCATTTGCCGGCAATCCGAAGAGGATATACATAGGTATAAGGTGCTATACCCTGAATACCTACACCATCTTTTGCTGATGCTATTATACTCGAGATTTGAGTCCCATGACCATCAAAATCATAAGGATCTGAATCATCAGAGAAGAAATCCCACCCGTAAATATCATCAATGTATCCATTCTGGTCATCATCATTACCAATCTCACCCTCTTTTTCTTCAGAATTAATGGCATTTCTCGTTTTTATTTCATCATGATCCTTTGCAAACCCGCTATCAAGAACCGCAACAAATGAAGATCCTTTCGGGTTATATATTTCTTCAATTGCCTGTTTCCAACCGATATCAACCCCTTTTGTACCAGACGAAAATTGAATGGATTGGCCTGTATTTTCAAGATACCATTGTTTATTAAGTTCAGGATCATAAGAATAATTAATCAAATTCTTATTAAGAGTAACTAATTTTACTATTCTACTTTTAGAAATAGATTTTTTTAAAACAGATGCGTTAATTTTCGATTCAAACTTGTAAAAAATTGAATTAGTAAGTCTAAATTTCTTTATAACTTTGAGAGAAAATTTGCTTTCCAACTTCAACTTATCCTCTTGTGATGCATAATCTTTGTATGTGACTATGATCTGATCAGGTACAAAAAGATCTTCTCCCTTCACAACTTCGGTTACATTTAAAATTAATGTAACAGACATCATAACAATTATCTTCTTCATGCAAAATTCTTTGAAATTATAAAAAAACAACCACATACTTTAAAATCATTAAATTACAACAGGATTTGATCTTCTTTCTAATTATTAACACTTTTAACGCTTTTTTTCGGGTTGAAGAACGCACAATTCTTCTACCCTCCTAGGTTAAAAAGGATGATCGTAAATATATCTATCAGGTGCTTTCTCGTAGGTTAATCTATCATCCATCCAAATTCCGCAGTATCTACAAAAACAGCGAGATAGTAGAAACTCATAACCCTAATTTTCCATAGTCATCTCATCCAGCCAATCTTCTACAGCCCAAACTGCTGTAGCTGCTAACTGCTCAACATCCAAATCAGACTCCTTAAACCATCGGTTAAGGTCGGGCTAGGATCCTTAAATCTTGCCAAAGTAAGTCCGAAAAATTTCGTTCTTTCAGATAAATATTAGACAAAAACTTCGCATTTTTCGCCATTGTCGAAATTTTTTCCTGGGGGATAATCGATAATCAGATAAACGCTGAATAAACTTGAGACCCCCTCCCCCCCTTTTTTGTAGCCAGATTGTAGCCAACTTTTTTGCTAAAATGTTCCTTTTCGTGCATTTGGATGAAAAAGTGAAAACTTCCAAGAAAGAGAAAATTGAGACTCACCGGATCGGCTGAATGCCCTATAATCACTAGCATTAGCACTCTTTTGCAACGATTTGCAAAAGAGTGCCCAAGGGGGGACTTGAACCCCCACGGCCTTGCGGCCAACGGATTTTAAGTCCGCTGCGTCTACCAATTCCGCCACTCGGGCAACTTAA
>NZEN01000097.1 GCA_002689665.1 Opitutia bacterium
ACTGTAGATTTCCTACCCAAGGTGCTTATTGAAATCGTTGTTGATGATGCCGAAGTAGAAAAAACTACGCAAACGATCATTTCCGTCGCTAAAACTGGTAAAATTGGTGATGGGAAGGTGTTTGTGCTTCCTGTCGACAGTGCAATTCGCATTCGCACTGAAGAAACTGGAGCAGAAGCTCTCTAGTAACCAAGTGTTACAAATAATTACTTAGTTAAGGGTAAACATGGAGACGGTCTCTTTTTTGAAAGAGACCGTCTTTTTTTGTAAATTTCGGACGGAGAGAAAAAACTTGTCTTAAAAAAGGTCTTTCCGTTTAGTTTTGGCATGTTTACCAAACTAACTAAAATAACTATATTGTTTATTTTAGCCCTTCCTGCTGTGCTCCTTGCATCGGACGGATCGGCTATCAATTCAGGTGATACGGCGTGGATTATCACGGCAACCGCCTTAGTTTTGTTCATGACGCTACCTGGTTTAGCCTTATTTTATGGCGGTCTCGTGCGTTCAAAGAACTACCTTTCTGTCCTCATGCACAATGTGGCTATCGCTTGCATGGCATCCGTATTGTGGGTTGTTTGTCTCTACAGTTTAGCCTTTTCCGAAGGCTCTGCATGGGTCGGTGACTTTTCAAAAGCCTTTTTAGCGGGTATTAACCAAGATTCTGTCAGTGGATCCATTCCTGAATTGCTCTTTGTTGGCTTCCAAATGACCTTTGCTATCATCACACCCGCCTTGATTATCGGTGCTTTTGTCGAGCGAATGAAGTTTACCGCGGTGCTCCTCTTTACTGGACTATGGCTCTTTTTGGTCTATGCACCCGTTACCCATTGGGTCTGGGGCGGTGGCTGGCTTTCAAAAATGGGAGTGATTGATTTTGCCGGTGGTTTAGTCGTCCACGCCACTGCGGGTATCTCTGCCTTACTCTTAGCCAAAGCATTGCAGCCAAGAAATGGCTTCCCTGATCGCTTATCTGTTCCCCATCAACCGGGAATGGTTATGGTCGGTGCCTCCATGCTTTGGGTAGGCTGGTTCGGATTTAATGCCGGTAGCCAGCTCGCTGCTGATGGGCAGGCTGCCATGTCTTTGCTCGTCACTCATATCTCCGCTTCGGTTGCCAGTTTGACTTGGATGTTTATCGAGTGGAAAAAGAATGGTAAGCCCGGTTTAGTTGGCATCGTCACCGGAACCATAGCTGGATTAGCCACAATTACGCCCGCGTCAGGCAGTGTCGGGCCGATCGGAGCCATCATCATTGGGTTTTCAGCTGGTTTTATCTGTTTTTACATGTGTGGTATAGTCAAAGGTGCACTGAAGATTGACGATTCACTCGATGTCTTTGCCGTTCACGGAGTCGGTGGTATTCTCGGTACACTTTTAGTTGCCTTCTTAGCTGCCGCACAATTTGGAGGTAACGCTGGTGCAGACTTCAGTGCATTGGCTCAGCTTAAAGTGCAAGCCATCGGCGTCGTTGCTGTTGTTGTCTGGTCGGGCATTGCCACCCTCATCATTATCGCCATTTGTAAAGCACTCACTGGTCTACGCGTGAGTGAGGAAGAAGAAACTATCGGTCTCGACGAATCCGAACACGGCGAAAACGCCTATAATTTGGACTAATTTCTTCTCTTGCCAGAAATTAAATTTTACATATACTAAAATCATGAAACTTATTAAAGCCATTATCAAACCCTTCAAGCTTGAGGATGTAAAAGCTGCACTTGAAGAGATCGGAGTGTCCGGAATGACTGTTATCGAAGCCAAAGGCTACGGACGGCAAAAAGGGCATACCGAAATCTATCGCGGCAGTGAATACACGATTGATTTCTTGCCAAAAACAGTGATCGAAACCGTCGTAGAAGACGATATTGTTGCCAAGGCGACCGAAGCTATCGTCAACGGAGCCAAAACGGGAAAAATTGGAGACGGAAAAATCTTCGTTTTACCCGTTGATTCTGCGATTCGCATCCGAACTCAAGAAAAAGACTCCGAAGCAATATAAGGAGTAAAGTCCTTTTTTAGAGGTATTTAAATCAGCTTTATTCAATCGCTTATTGACTCAGTTCAATAAGCGATTTTTTTTGTTTCTGTTCTCTGCAACAGTGCAGCAAACTTATCGAAAACTTTCACTTTACTATGATCGCTCCTCAATTTCTTATAGAACTCCTAGATGCCCGCTCACCCACCGGCTGCGAATACGAAGCCCAAGCCGTGGTTGATCAATGGATGGAGCCCGTTGCCGATCACTATCGCAAGGACATTATGGGTAACCGCTTTGCCTCTATCAATCCTGAAGGCAGTCCTAGCGTACTCTTTGCCGGACACATAGATGAACTCGGACTGCTCATCAGCTATATAGACAAAGATGGCTATCTCTATTTTGAGCCCCTCGGTGGGCACGACTTGAGCATGATTTCTGGGCGTCGCGTCTCTATCCTCACCTCTAAAGGTGTGGTCAAAGGCGTAACTGGTAAACGCGCCATTCATCTGATGAACGCCGAAGATCGCAAGAAAGTGCCACTGAGCCATCAAATTTGGATCGATATCGGCGTGAAAAACCAAGCCGAAGCCGAAGCCCTCGTGAGCATCGGAGATCCCGCCGTTTATGATCAGAGTTTTGAACTCATTAACGGGAGCGTGGGTGTCGCCCGCGCCTTTGACGATAAAGCCGGGGCCTATGCCGTTCTCGAAGCCACCCGCCGACTCGCCGAAGCCAAAGATGCATTTCAAGCAAAAGTCATCGGCGTTGCTACCACCCAAGAAGAAATTGG
Organism: Opitutia bacterium; assembly: GCA_002689665.1. Lineage (GTDB taxonomy): Bacteria > Verrucomicrobiota > Verrucomicrobiia > Opitutales > Seribacteraceae > Seribacter. Next base: position 2,769 of record NZEN01000097.1, read on the forward strand.
CACCCGCGGAGCGATCACCGCTGCTCATTCGGAAAATCCCAACTTTGCCATCGCTGTCGATGTCGGACATGCAACCGATTCACCCGACTGCGACAATCGTAAATACGGCAAATTTGTACAGGGCGGGGGACCGATTATTTGTAAAGGACCGAACATCAATCCCATCGTTTTTGAAAAGCTGGAAAGCCTCGCTAAGGCGGAAAACATTCCCTACCAAATTGAAGCTGATGCCCGGCCCACCGGCACCGATGCCCGCGCCATTCAGGTTGCCCAATCCGGCATCGCCACTGGACTACTATCTATCCCGCTCCGCTACATGCATACCCCCAGCGAAATGGTCGATCTCCAAGATATTGAGCATACAGTGCAACTCCTCGTCGCCTTTGCCCAATCCCTCAAAGCCGGCGAAAACGGCGTTTGGTAGAAAGATCTGGTTAGGCACCGAGACTTCGCGAGTAAGACGCCTAGAGGCTCAAATGCACCCAATGCTTTTGTATAGCTTTGATGAATTCACACATAAGCCGGATTTGTTTTGCCGCTCTTAAACATACCCTATATTTTTGTAATTGATTGGGTGGTGAGTAAGACAGCGGGCATCTTAGAGGGCAAGTCAAGGGTAGGCTTTTTATCAGTGTAATTTTTGGAACAATATTGGAAATTTTGCTTGCATGCATCTGGCATTTTTATTGTTTGAACCCTGTTTAATTTTTTAATTATCTATCTGTATATTTACTATGTCGCTTCGTTTGTTCTCCACTTCTACCTCTAAATTACTAACTTTTTTTGCACTCATAGTGGCGCTTTCTTTTAAAGTGCAAGCAGCGCCTATTGAGGTTTATCAAACGGGTCGTCAGGGCGATCGCCTCCAGCCGATTGAACAACTAGGCCGCTTTGCAAAGACCGAGCACAAGCTAACAATTGAGCTTGAGGAATGCTATCAAACAGTTGTTGGTTTTGGCGGTGCGTTTACTGAGGCGGGTGCGCACGCATTGAGTGAGCTTTCTGGTGAAAAGCGGGCACAGGTCTTGCGGGATTATTTCTCTCCAGAGGGGGCTCATTTGACGCTGACTCGGACGCACATCGCAAGTTGCGACTTTTCTTTAAAAAACTACACTTACGCTCCAGTGCCTGGGGATGTCGAGTTGAATTATTTTAGCATCGAGCCCGATCAACGCTTTTTACTGCCTATGATTAAGGATTCGCTAGCAGTGGAGGGAGCAGATTTTAAAATTATGGCTTCGCCATGGACGGCTCCACCTTGGATGAAGACTAACAATCACTGGAATGGTGGGGAGTTGAAGAAAGAGTATTACTCAGTTTTTGCAGATTATTTTGTCAAATATATCCAAGCTTATGCTAAAGAGGGTGTGGATATCTGGGGCTTGACGCCAACTAATGAGCCATTGGGCAATAATTCCAGTTGGGAATCTGTGCATTTTTCTGCTGAAGAGATGCGCGAATTCATCGGAGAGCATTTGGGACCGACTTTGGATGCGGCGGGCTTAGACATGAGTATTTGGGCCTTTGATCAAAATCGCGACCACGAAATGTTGCACTGGGCGGAAACCATTTACAATGACCCCTTGGCATCTTCGTATGTCGATGGGCTTGCCGTACACTGGTATCAAAGTACAGTTGATGTAGGCGGTAAAAATTTAGATATCGTTCACAATAAATTTCCCTACAAGGGCATCATTCACTCTGAGGGTTGTTTGGATAGTATCAGGAATGATGAGCCGATCGGTGACATGCTTGAGGATGATTGGTACTGGCGTCCGGAAGCAACGGATTGGGGCTTCTTTTGGGCGCCTGATAAATCTCACCATCCAAAGTACCGCCCGTTCTATCGCTATGTTCGGGATTTGATCCAAGGCTTTAATCACAATCTCAATGGCTGGATCGATTGGAACTTAGTCCTCAATTCAAGAGGTGGTCCAAACCATGCAAATAATTTTTGTGGTGCACCTATCCTCGTCGATAGTGGTCGGGACTATGTCTACTATACACCACTCTATTACGCGATTGCCCATTTTAGTAAGTATGTGCGTCCTGATGCAAAGCGGGTGGGTCTTAGCTCAAGTGAGGAAAATCCGCTTTGGACGACTGCTTTCCTCAATACGGATGGCTCGATTGTTTTCGTCGCCTTCAATCCTGATGAAAGGACAACAAGCTTCAGCCTTTCGACTGGAGGAAAAAATACTGTGAAGTTATCTATCCCTGGACAGGCTCTTCAGACGGTGATTTTTCGTTAGATTTTTAACTATTTTTTCATTTTGTCAGCTTGCCTATAGACAAGGATGTTTTATGGGAGAGTGTCCGGGTGCTGATTTTGCCCCGTATTTGCTCTACAAAGAGCGAGGCAAAGATCGCCTACCTATTTTCACAAAAAACCAATGGCGGATCCAGAAAAAGAGCGCTTGCGGAGTCTGAAACCTGATCCTCAAGGATTGGTCGACTGGTGTACAGGTTTGCTCAGTAACTGGTAATCCCAATCAATGCAAATGGGGGTTAGAGAATTTGGAGTCGAGGAACTAGAGGCTAACTGCAGCCGCAACCACCCGACTCAGAGTTTTTTCCACCTCCTCCGCAGCAACCACTGGCTACTTGTAAATGTCCCTGTGCTAATTCCTCCTCGCTGGCTTCACGAACGGCATCTACAGTAACAGAAAAATGAAGGATTTGGCCGGCGAGTGGATGATTCCCGTCTATAGTGACCTGATCACCGTCAATTTTTGAGACAACCACAGGGATAGGACCACCCTCGGTGCTGGCTTGGAAGCGCATGCCCACTTCAAGTGCCTCAATGCCTTGGAATTGTTCCTTGGGCACTTCTTGGATCAAGGCGGGGTTGATTGTACCGTAGGCATTTTCTGGTTCTACGATCACTTCAAGTTCTTCACCGACTGATTTCTCAGCAAGAGCGGATTCGAGTCCTGGGATGATATTGCCGTGCCCTTGTAGGTAGGAAAGCGGCTGACCTTCTGAGGACTGGTCGATAACGGAACCTTCAGAGTTCTTTAATGTGTAGTGTATGGATACAACGGTATTGTTCGCTATTTGCATAATTAATTAATTTAGTTATTTAAAGAAGTTGAGTTTTACGGGGAGTCAAAGTTAAAAGACTGAAAGTCAGTAAAAAGCACCGATAGCGCCAACCGCATTCGCTGCTTTTTCGAAAGAGGGTTAATCGCCTTCAATTAGTGGAAGTAGGGATTGCTAATTAGATTCAGCATCTTCCCTGTGCAGTTTTTTGAACTGCTTTCATCTTACCTAGCAATTCTTTTTTCTTCTTTTGTAAGTGGCGGAGAGAGAGGGATTCGAACCCCCGGAACCTTTCGGCTCAATGGTTTTCAAGACCACCGCAATCGACCACTCTGCCATCTCTCCAGTCTGTA
>NZEN01000098.1 GCA_002689665.1 Opitutia bacterium
CAAGTCCGCCACACTCGGTTGGTCCACGGAGTAGACCACAGGCAAGCCCGAGCTGGCGGTGGCGTTGAGATCAATGAACTGATTGATCGAAGTATTTGAAAAATCCTGTCCCCAGGTAATGGACTGTGGGGTCTTCGATGTGACCACGAGCACACCATCGACAAAATTGATAAAATATTTATCCGATTTGGCGGCACTCGGACGTATGTAGTAATTACCTGCAACACTCGAGCTGGTGGCATCGGTAGTCATGGTGACTCCGGTGGATAGAGCGCTCGATTCATTATCGCTATATTTATAACCGGTAATTTGATAGGTCAGCGATGGAACACTTCCCCCCTGATTCATGGTCAAACTGTCACCGGTGATGGTCAGAGGTGCCTTGGATACGGTAATAGTTTTGTCAACCAAGTTGGCTGCATTCATGGATGCTGTGGCAGGAGCATGGGCAGTGAGAGTAACTGAGCCTGCCTTCTTAATGGAAACGGAGTTTCCGGTTCTTACGCTGACAAAGTCTCCGTTGCCTCCCCCATAGATGGTAGTTACATCAGACTGGGTCAGGGGACGGTCATAGAGCCGGAGATCATCCACTGCACCATTCCACCTCCAATTTCCTGATACCAGTGCACCAAGGGTGAGATTACTAGTGGAATTAGCCACCGGAGTGATATCATCCGTTCCGATAAAGGAACCGTCGGCATAGGTGCTAACCATTTCGTTATCGATCGCTGTAACCAGGTGGACCCAGTTTCCATTTTTCCAATCTGAAGTAACTGCTTGATTTGCAAATCTTGATCCAGTTCCTTGCATCCGTAGGTAGGCATCGTTATTTGAAGCGTAGATATTCCATCCCGTTGAAGCACCATCCGATGGTTTATTTGTAATAAGTCTGCTCCAATTAGCTACATCCGCTGCATTTCCCCATTTTGCCCATAATGATATGCTGAAAGTTTTTCCAAGATTACCGGCAGCAGCGGGGAAAGTAACTCTGCTTCCAGTTGCACCAGTCAGAACGACCGCATTCCCAAATTTTCCACTTCCAAAACTGGCAGGGCTGTTAAGTGTACCGTTATGTTCACCGGTGGAAGGGGAGGCTGTGGTACCACTGGTTTCATCGAATCTCCACCAGCTCACCAGTCCGTTTGATACTGCGGGATATTCAACGCTTGTTCCATTGATCTCCAGAACGGTTGAATCGCTCGATGAGTAGTACAGATTGCTCGATCCCGTGGCTGTTGCGGATAGGGAAAAGTTGGCATCTCCATAGGTGATACCGGCAAAGGTCTGATTCCAGTCAATCACCCTGGTACCCTTGGTGATATTAAAAAATACATTTCGCTGTTCGGAACCACCAGAGTTGGCCACCGTGATAGCGGTCGTGAAATTCCCCTCAGCATTGGGAGTGCCGGTAATCAGACCGGTTGATGAGTTCAGGCTTAGTCCCTTTGCTGCAAGCGTGCTATCGGCAGTCCAGGTTTCAGGTCCCTGAATTGCTTCCAATTGAAAGGAAAGAGCTGTCCCCACCTGACCATCGATGCGATTGTAATGAGGGTGGGATGAAATCAGTTTATGGGCAATACCCCATTTATGGGCCAGATAACCTAAGATTTTAGTAACCTCCTCAGATGTTGCTTCACTAGATAAAGCAATCATTTCACCAATGCCACCAACCCAACCGCGATTAGTTTGGTTTGGGTCAAAAAGTAAATTAACCGCTTGTGTTCTAGTTGAATTTGATTTTAAACGAATCACTGTCGCAGGCAAGGGTAGTACTTGTATGGAATTTTCATATCCGTTTTTACTAATTAATAAATCAGCAAACCTAGATTGAGGATTTAAACCAGCGGTGCCTGATGCTCCTAGAGTTCTGAACCGACCATCGTTATGTAAGGAACCTGTAAAAAGAGCTTGATGAGTATCAAAGTTGTTATCAATTCCGTCCTTGTAGTAAGCTACCATAAAAATTTCTTTTTGGGACGAAGAGGGAATATTCAGTCCGATCTTTCCGGTCATGGTAGAACTTTTAACCGAAGGTTTACCATTCAAGACTGAATCACTTGCCGAATAAGTGGGTTCGTGATTTGAAGTCGCAGTCGCATTTTTATTATTGCCACTTTTATCATTCCATGCACTCACCTTATTGGATCCGTCCTTGGTGATGGTCGAGGTGTCCTGTGCATCCAACCAGTAGGACAGGTTGCTTAGTTCAATGGGTGAGAAGTTGACCGTGTACCCACTGAGGTAAGGCTTTTCGACAAATTTAGGCGTGTTGTCAAAGAGGGGAGGGACATCGATATGCGAGATGGGTTGATTTACAGAGAGGTTTATTCCCCATTTGCGAGCGAGGTAGCTTTCGATTTTTTGTCGTTCGGTGGATGAGACTGAGTCTATGATAATGATTTCGCCCATTTTTCCGTTAAAACTATCTGTGCTGGCTCCATAAGCGCCGATCTGATTGAATATTGAAGAACCGGAACTTTCTTTGCTTACTCCGCTGTCCTGAAAAGTACCGTTGATCGAGAATCCGAGGGTGTTGTCGAAAGTGAAAGAAATAATGGAAATTTGATAGTTTGCAATGGTTCCTGTGCTTTTTGTTCCGTTAGTGTAAAGCGCTGGACTTGCGGCATATTGAAGCTGGTTGGATGAACTTAATCTAAGTTTTACATTCGTGCTGGAGTGGCTAAGAATAGTATTTCGTTGAGAGGTCTCAGGCTGTATGACGGCTAACAGCGTCTTCCCTGCCATATCAATTGCAGAGATGCTCAATTTTTCGGTGTCAAAATCCAACCCGGCTTTTCCGCTCATTCCGTTACTTGTGATGGTGGGTTGATCAGCTAAAGTACTCTGAGTCGCATGGTTTGTATTGCCGCTTTTGTCCTTCCAACCGCCAACGGAAGATGTCGCCAAAGTAGAAAGTGTGCTACTGGAAAACATGGTAGATGAATCTGTAGCATCCAGCCATAGCTTCAGGCTGGGTAATCTCGATGGAGAGAAAGGGACTCCCCATTTGTGAGCCAAGTGATCCATGACCTTTGCCTCTTCCGTAGAAGAAAGTTTGCGTTCGAAGATAAGAATTTCGCCAATATCTCCACCAAAGTCATTATTGGTTTCGCCTGCATCTTTACCAATTTTGAGATTGGTAAGGGTAGCACCGGATGCTGCAGATTGAGCGAGGATTTTGGGGGTGTAGGGTTGATTGGTGGCATCCGCAACCAGATTCCATCCTGCTTCGTCGATGATATGAGCGTTGGTATCACCAAGCGTATCATGACGCCTGGTTGCGACATAAACCGAGTATCCACCAGCAGTCGAACGGATCGGAGTAAGGTTTAACACATCATCGATTCCATCAAAGCGAACCGCTGGCTTGAATCCGAAGGATGTTGATTTGTAAACGGGTTGGTTACCTGAATTAGTCTGGTTAACGGTGACTCCCTTGGTTGATTTGTCGACCCATGCGGAAATTGAGCTTCCGTCTCCAAGGGAATCGGAGTTTCCATTTCCATCGACATCCGTAGCATCGAGCCAAAGGACGAGTCCCGGGATCGAGTGCCTGGTAAATGTGCGGTCGGCCGCCTTGAAGGAGACCACCGAGCCAAAGGCGGATGTGTTCAGAGAATTGGTAACCTTAGCGACCGCGTAGTAGGTCGTACCAGTGGTCAGTCCTGTTATGGCGTGGGAAATAACAGAACCCGAGTTGTGGGTTCCGCTAACCGTAAGGTTGTGATCCCATTGGTTATGGCTTCCGCTATTGCTTCCATTATTATCACCCCAGAAAAAAGTAATGGATGCGGTGTCATTGCCCGAAAGACTTGGCTTGGCATTAAGAGTGGCTTGCGTCTTGTCGATTGGTGAAACGGCAAGGGTTTGCACTGTGGGTGGGGCAAGCGTGGTGAATGTGCCAAGATCCGAGTAAGCTGAGTATGCGGTTCCGCTGATCGTTGTCGTTGCAAAATAGCGGTAGTAATAGGTTATTCCCGCAGTCAGTCCGGTAAGGTTGTGGTCGAGTGGACCAACCGGCTTGGTGCTCAGGCTGACTGGAGATGAGGTGCCGTTCCAGTTTGCGGGTGTCTGGTTACCATCGGATGTTCCGTAATAGAGAGTGACCGTTGGATTAGTGCTACCGTCAAAAGACAATAAATTACCTTTGATCGTGGCGGTGGTGTTGCCCACTGCCGTTGGATTGGAAACGGTGAGGGCAGGGGGATTGGGCACCGCACTGGTGGTGAAGGATACCAAGTCTGAAAGTTGTGAACCGGCAGAATTGGTTGCCTGCACGCGAATATTGTAAGTTGTGGATTCAGTCAGTCCGGTCAGACCCATGGTGGTCTGCCCAAGGCTCACATTTTCAATAGAACCGGGCATACTTGCCACATAGGGGTGAGTCGGCGGAAGGTTACCATTGATTCCCCATTTGTATGCCAGGTAAGCTTCAATCTTTTGCCTGTCAGAGTCCGAAAGTTTATTGTTAAAGGCGAGTACTTCGGCGATCAAACCGTCCCAGCCGCGGCCAGAGTGTCCCCGGTCAAAACCAACCTTGTATCCGGTTGCAGAAACTGCAGAATCTTTGGATATGGATGCAAAAAATGGAGAACTCATGGTATTGATAACCCCACTCGTCGTCGAAGCGGACCCATTTAGATAAAAATTATCAAACCAACCACTGCCCAGGTTTGTGCCTGGAGAATCACTATTACCGAGCAGGCCCTTACTTCCTGTGCCTCCAAAAAGACCATTGTGATTAGAGAATGAAGGACCTCCTTTCCATTGAGCGACGACATATACATCCTGCCAGTTGGCGTTTGTGGGAGTGGTTCTGGACATTGCCTTGGAAGTACCCCACGCCAAAACATTTTTGCCATTAATTGTGGAGGATCCCGTGGAGGGCTCCTGACCGGGGGCAGCGCTGGCGTGGTACCCGTTTCCACTTTTATCGTTCCACTGGGAAACTAAATTGGATGTGTGAGCGATGGTGGAAGAATCAGCAGCATCCAACCAAAGCTGAAGGGAGGAAATGGTTTCCGGTGTTTCCAATACGGTACCATTGGCCTCGGCAAACATGACTTTAAGAGAGGTGGATGCACCACCCAAATCGATTAAATGAGCATTAATATTGGCAGAATTGGTACCGATTGCTGAGACAGAAATCCTAGGCTGACTGGTAAGTGAATGCTTGAATGGATGAGCACTTGGGAGATTACCGGTTAGCCCCCATTTATGGGCTAAATATCCTTCAATGTTTTGGCGTTCCATTGTTGAAAGGGCACTCGTAGTGGTGATCATTTCAGCAACGAAACCATCTGGAAACTTAGTTTTTCCCCGATTTGCAAAAATGGTTAATTTATTACCCTGATTTGGAGTGGAAGTATATGCTGTGGTGCCTAAAGTCGTGCTGTCCAGAAAGACTTCCAGCAAATTAGTGCTATCGTTGAACACGAATTCGTAAATACTTGGTCCGTGTTGAGCAGAAGAGGAAAACTGTTTATTGGTTCCCATTCCATCCTGATAAAAGGAAATCTGGAAGGATGAAGAACTCTCTGCTCTAATTTGAAAACTTGGATCTCCTGCTTCCTGTCTGATCGCAAAAATTGAATCATTTTCATGATCAATTGAATCGATTCCTGCCACCATTAGGATGCTGAAGTCATTGCCACTGGCATAGGCAGCAGAACTTTCAAAATAATCGTTTCCATCAAAATCGATCACATTTTTGCCATTCAGTAAACGGGTCGAAGTGGTTGGGGCATCACTTCCGCTCATATGGTTAGCATTTCCACTCTTGTCTCTCCATTGTGTTACCGCATTGGAAGTGTGGATTACAGTTGAGCTATCCGACGCATCCAGCCAAAGTTTAAGATCTGCAAGATTGCCGGGATTAAAAGTAAAAGGTTCCGTCTCGAAGAGAGGTTTATCCGGAGCCACCGTAAGGATGAGGTTTTTACTTGGGGAAGTACCGGATAAGTTCGACGCGGTTAGGGTAATATTGTGATCACCCACCGCAGTGGTATGTCCCGTGATCGCTCCGGTTGTTGGGTTAATCGAAAGGCCTGTTGGTAAGCCGATGGCGGAAAACCCGGTCGGGTTATTCAGTGCCTGTGCCTGGTAGTGTATGCCAGAAGCAGCCTCGCCATAAAGAGCAGTGATCTCTGAATCATTGAGCACCACATCATAGAGTCTTAAGTCATCAAAATCGCCCTGGAAGTATTTTAAGTCATTAGTTGAACGGCCAATGAATTGCTCGGTCCGGGTTTTCACAAGGGGAGGGGAGAGATCAGCGGAGCTGGTATGAAAAAGTGAACCATCTCTGTAGAATTTAACCGTACTTGCATTGGCTCCACCATCGTTCATCGTAACGAGTAGATGAACCCATTGTCCAACAGAGTAAAATGGACTTGTATTTGTCTCTTCGCTACCACTTGCAGTATCGTTTAATTTAACGTGCGCCTGCCCTTGATCTTTATTTCGCAGCATAATATTATCTTGGTTAAGTCCGTTACTTAAGCCCATGAGTGTCATTCCACCGATATTGTTGTAATCCACTTTTACCCAGGCGGAGAAAGTGAAATCTCCACCAAATGACCAGTCGCCCAAATCCAAATACTGTCCATTGGTTTGCTGGGTTGAAAGATCTAGGGGCGTAGTGGTAAATGATAAGGCTCCACCGGATTTACCCGCAATCCGGTTGGCTCCCGACATATTGATTAGGGTGGCATTTCTCTCGTGAGTTGAGAAATCCTCAGCAATGGAACCACTTGTCTCGTCAAAGGGATACCAAAATACGAGATCATCATAACGAACGGTGGAGCGTTTTCGGTACTTATCATTGGAATAAGTAATGCTCGCAGTTAGTGTAGAACTGATAGTGGGAGGAGTGTTGTAGGCTTTAGTACCGACATACGCACCGCTCCCGACATCAACCGTTCCCTCGATTAGGTTAGTCGAGTAATTGAAGGCCACTCTTCCGCCACCGCCAATTCCACCGTCATAGGTGGATGATGTAGAGGGAGGCGTGCCTCCTTTTGCCTGAATGGATCCATTGTTGGTGATTGATTTTCCTGCCAGTCGAATAGAACCACCGGATCCTCCTCCACCCGCGTTTTTTAATGTGCTGGCAATTCCTCCACCATTGGCAGAGATGGTGGCACCCGATTGAATGGTAAGGGTACCGTTACCATCCGCTTCAAGGGAGAGGGCGCCACCGCCGGCTCCTCCACCCGTATTGGAAGCACCTCCCCCGCCGGAACCCCCATGCAAATGAGTGAGGGCAGTTGAGCCGTATGATTTTCCGAAGGCGGTGTCATTAGAGTGGTATTGTCCGGCAGAACCGTATCCTCCACCCCCACCGACAAAGTTGTTGGTGACACCTCCTCCGAGATATTTTCCGCCACCTGTTCCCAATCCGTTTCCATAATTATTTGAGTTTTTCAGACCACCATTTTTTCCTCCAAGTATTCCAATTCCATAGGATTGAGATTTGGAATAGCCCGTAGGAGTAACTTCGGAATCTCCACCATTTGCATTCAGGTTGGTGCCGACCGTGATATTACCATGATTACGGGTCTTGAGGATAAGAGAATTGTCGCCCTGCAATTTAACGGTCAATCCGGATGCCAAATTGATTGAATCAAAAGCGAAGGTACTGGTTTTATACTGGATTCCACCGTCATCTTTCTGTTCGATTAGTCCCGTTCCATGCACGCCACTGGTGTGGTGCCAGTAGCCATGAGTCGTATCAAAGGTGAGGGTGCCACTTGAGAAATCCAGGGAAGAGGTAGCAGTGGCACCGGAAATGTGAAGCGTACCCGGACGATATCCAGACAAGTCAATGCTACCGAGAACAAGGTTGCCATCAGTATGTATGGCAATCCGGCCACCACCACCGGCATAATTAGCAAAGGTTGGCGAGGACTTCGCCTCCAAAATTCCCAGGCAACTGATCGAACCACCCTCAAGTCGAATAGCACCACCGGAACCGGCACCTCCACCTTTGGAGTTCGAACGGTACGCATCCCCCCCGTTAACCGTAATCTTGGCACTGGCGGTGAGAGAGAGTACACCGTCTCCGTGGGCGATTAATTCGATGGCACCACCACCGGCACCACCTGGGTCATAATCACCACCACCTCCTCCGGAGCCACCTAGTAAATGGGAAAGTGCATCATCGCCGTATGGCTGCCCCTTTGTTGCATCTCCGTTGCTAAAGCCCATGCCTCCGTAACCCGCAGAACCACCACGAATTCCGTCATACTCGCTACGACCAGCACCAGGACCATTGCCCTCGTGGTCTTCCTTTCCTCCGTCAAAACCTCCGAGCTTGCCAAGTCCTGGATCTGTACTGTCGGGTGAGTTTCCGCCA
>NZEN01000099.1 GCA_002689665.1 Opitutia bacterium
ATACATGCCGACTCAGATATGCTTGACAAGATTAATAACTTGTTAAATGATGAAAACAAACCCGGCAAGGGATATAAAACTAATAATAAATCAGAAAATAGTGATAACAAATCGTTAGCGGATAAAAATTCTAGTAAATCCACAGAACCTCAAACTAGTACAGATTCGGTCAAAACACACTCAAAAGCAGATAGTAATAATCCTCAAGAGATTGTAAACAGGAACCCTAGTGCATCAAGCGCAGAAAACAAAAAAACAATTATAAAAGCAAAAGAAATCAAAATTTTCTTTGATACAAATATTCCCCAAGAACAAAAAATATTTCTGCAATTGTTGAGGCCTGTTTGGAAATCGAGGGAATTTAAAATATACTTCAAATCAAAGCGGATTAAAAAGCAGCCTTATCCCCCGGGAACTAAATTTTTACCAAAAGAAAAGAAATGGAATTCAGCTTTGTCAAACGAATCAGATGGTTATGTTCTATACTGTGCGAAATCTGTAGCAGATGAGTTCTCCGATTCTTCATCACGACGCGCATTTATAAATAGCCAAAAGACTTGGGAAGAGAAGGAAATTCAGGAGATGTTCGACAAGATAATTCAATGGATTAAAGAAAAGGAGGGTAAGTAATGAGTTTACGTCACAACTGGACGGCACGTGAGGGACTGAGCTTCTCTTTTTCTGAACCAATTAATGATGTATCATGGAGTACTAATTTGACAACTATCAAGCAACTAGGCGTGCCTGGGTTGGAAGGAGATGTTTGGCATGTTGAATTAGAAGGCAAACCGCATGGAATTTCCGAAGCAGCAGTCAAGGTTTTCAAGGCTAATTTTGATATGCAAACTGAATTTTTAGATTTTATTGATGAAGCAAAACGGGAGGGAACTAACTTTCTCGATTTAATCCCATCACATACCAGATCTTTCGCTGCCGAGGCTACGGCCTCAATCGAAAATAAGTATTTCTTAAAACCCTATGCCTTTGGTAAAATGGCCAATAGGAATGTAATTTTAATGCCAGTAATTAAGGGTGATAATTTATCTGATTACATGGTAAAAAATCCAGACTTATCAAAAGAAACTAGGCTGAAATTATCCGCTGAACTGTGCTTAGCAATCGACGCACTTCATGAATCTGGGCAATTACATAATGACATAAAACCAGATAATATTATGGTAGATACTTCAGGCTCTGAGCCAACTATCAAGATAATTGATTTGGGTTTTCATTGTAAAACTGCTGATGTAAAAACTCTTCATGGCGGAAGTAGGAAACCTCTTGGGACACCTGGCTACATGGCTCCTGAGATTAGAGGTTGGGGAGCTGGTACTGCAAGTGATGCGTCAGACACATGGTCTGTAGGTTGTACAATTTTCTATATTTTAACCTCTTTAGAACTAATTGCTGGAGTGCTAGATAAGAAATCAGAGGATTCTCAAAATGAACTTTACAACGAATTACGTAATAATATGGACAAATCAATGATTTCAATCGAGCGCATGGAAAGAGCAGGTATAGAAGATGAAATAATTGCAGAAGGCCTTTCACAATTGCTCACACCAAGTATGAAAATACGTCGTCGAAGCAATCAACCCCTTGCCAAACTCGCTGAGATTTTGCAACAAGGTTTGAATCATCCACTCGCTGGAGACCCAATTAAAGAATCCACCTCTAAAGTAGCTGCAAAAACCAGCAAAACTCCGTCAATAAAAACACGCAATACTCCATTTAACCCATTTGCTGCAAATGCATCGGCTAAATTAAAGGCAAAACGAGCCGAGCGATCAGCGGCAAAAGAGGAAAAAACAACAAAAAGAACAACTACTAAATTTCCTGATGATATTGTAAAAGTCATAGTACGTCCAGAGGAGGGAATGAAACAAATTCTCGTAGTTGGAAAGGGAAAAGAAGTTTATCTTAGACATCAACACTTGCCGGATGTGGATACTTCTCACTCGAAATTGATTAGATTCAATTTTGATGGCGATAAATTATATGCACTACCCCGAGATGGATTACCCGGATTGAGGTTTGACTCAAACGAATGGTCTTCGGTAAAGGTCGTCCCTACTGATGGTGTAGCGATAGAAATTGATGGTCTTCAGATACAATTAGAACTTAGGTGATATTATGGCTAAACTTGCAGATATTGTGTTCACACTTGATACGACTGGTTCCATGGGGTTCGCCATAGAAGCCATGAAACGCACTATTACGCAACTTGCAGATATATATCTTGAAGCAAGGATTGATACACGACTAGGAATAATTCAGTTTAGAGATAGAGTAAATTTCGGAGATACTGATTCTGGTAACCCTACTAGGCAAAGAGAGATGTTTGATGGCAATGAATTTACCAGCAATCCTCGTCAATTCAGGGAACGAGTCGAATGGTTTCGAGCAGTGGGAGGGGGGCCACATCCTGAATCATCGTTTGATGCTTTAGCATTAGCCGCTCGTTCTAACTGGAGAGAAGAAGCGAACAGAATCATCATCCATATTACAGATGCACCCCCGCATCAACCCGATGTAGAAATTGGAACAATTGGACAATTAGTGTCAATCCTTAGTGATTCGATGATTGACCAACTCCACTTTATTGTTTCTGAGACCGACATGGATTCGTTTTCTCAACTATCCGAAACAAAAAATGACGGAGAAGATGGTAATAATTTCTCAACCGTTACTTGGACAAATATCAGTTCAGATATCGAAGATATAATCGAAAAGTTAAGGAAAATAGCCAAAACCTCGTCAGGTAATGTTTTTGATAAAGGAGAATTAATTTTCCGTGAATATGATGAGCCTATTGAAAATCCTTACGAAATGGAAGAATCTGCAGAAACAGATGAAATCGATGACGATGATGATATTTTAGAAGATCACGAAACAAATATTTTTGACGATTTGGATTGATTAGAATGTCTGTAGGAATCATGTTCATAATAGATTCAACCGGGAGCATGCGGTGGATTCATAGAGAGCTATGTGATAATCTACAGAATATTGTAATCCAATTCGAAGATGAGGGCGTTCCAGTTAGGTTTTCCATGGTCGGTTTTAGAGACTACATCGCAAATAGTTCAAACTGGATAGAATTTGTTGATTTTGCAGGAGAGGGAACTGTAGAGGTATTTACAGATTGGTTATCAAACCTAAAGGCCAAAGGTGGTGGAGACAATAATGGAGAATCCTCCTTGGCAGGTGCCGTTTATGGTATGAAACAAGGCCGCTGGCCCGATGTTAAGCGAAAAGTTTTGGCCATATTTACCGATGATAACCCCCATGTTCCAGATTTTGGTATTGAGTCTTGGGAGGGGTTACATCAAAGCATTAAAGATAATCAAATTGACCAAATCCACCTATTTATTGATGCAAAACATGTCGATGGGTTTGATGATTTAGACTCACATGGGTATGATGTAATCAGACATATTTTGGTTAAAGACAATCGCGACGCTTTGGAACAATCTATACGTGCATTTGTGAAAATTTCATCTACTGGTTTTGATTCTGACATCGAGGTCATTGAGAGGGAAGATACAATAAATCCGTTCGACTCAATTGATGATGAACTGATGCCAGAAACTGAGGAACCTGTGGATTTTGACGCTAACCCGTTTGATGATTATTGAGGTGATGTAATGAGTGTTGGAGTATTGTTTGTAATTGATTGCACAGGTAGTATGGAACGAATTCACCGTTATTTGGGGAAAAGTTTGGCACATATTGTAAAAATGTTTGATGAAGAAGAAGTCCCAGTGCAGTTCGCATGTATTGGATTTAGAGATCATAAAGCAGACCCGAACACTGCTTTTGAAATAATCGATTTCAATTCTTCTGTTTTGCCACCCATTTTCGGTGCAAGCGAACACAAATTGGTAAACTGGCTAAACACTGTTCAGTCCTTTGGTGGAGGTTCCAACTTTGGTGAATCCTCTTTATCGGCAATTGTTCATGGTATTCAAGAAGTCACATGGCCTGATGTCAAACGTAGAGTAATTGCATTATTTACGGACGATAAACCACATCTTGAGGATTATCTTGTTAGTGGTTGGGATGGAGCGAAACAATTTATCTCTGACTCCGATATAGAACAAATCCACTTATTTACAGTTAACAGGAAAATCGATAGCTATGATGATTTAGATGGCCATGAGTATGTTGTAATTAGGCACAAATTAGCAGAGAGTGCAATCGATGATATGGTTGACGATGACTTAGAATCAGCCATGCGAAATTTCGTTAAAGTATCCTCTTCAGGTAATTTTGGTCCTAGTGAAATCATCATTCGTGATGACGACGACTTCGAAATTAATCCGTTTGATTTTGATGATGATGACCTTGATGAACCATTATTGCCCTTGTCAACTGAGGGCGTTGAAGTAACTGCTGAACCAATTACTGATGATGATATTGTTATAGATTGGGATGATTTAGACTGAGTGTATTTAGTTCTAAACTGGTTTAATTTTGGCGTCCTATCAGGCAGGTATTCAACTGGTAATTAGGTTCAATAAAATGTGGTTGGTAAAAATCAGTCACGGGAGTTAAGATAATTTTGATATGATCTCTTCTGTAGCCTTTAACACATATTTCAGATGAGTATTATTTAATTTGACTCCTGATTTCTCAGAGTGCAATATGTCATTCCTTGCAATCCTTGCTAATTTCAGGTTTTTGTTAACTCTGGTATCAAATTGCATTATCTCAGCAACGGTTTCCATCAATATTTTACCATGATCTTTTCCCCTGGGCAGGCTTTCTGTTCTGTGCTCTTTCCACAATTGCTTTGCCCAAAATTCAAATCTAGTAATACTCTTAACTATGGAATCATCCAAATCTCCGCGATCAATTGCATCTCTTAATGTCACATTCCGGTTTAGGTTTTTCTCGTTAAGTTCAGCAAATGAGGTATAATCTAGGATTCTTTTGGCTGCTTTTTTGCTTTCAACTTCGACAATTACTTCTTCTTTTACGATAACTTCTTTTTCTATTTCTACTATTTTCTCGATGATTATTGGTTCAAGTTTATTTCTCGCTTCAATGTCTGTGAACTGGACCATCCCAGCTTCTTCTGAAGACATACAGATTTTGCTAAATGGTTCTTGAATTAGTATTGCATGTAATTCTTGTTCTGAAAGAGCAAGAGGTCCAGGCTCAGTAAATTCATTGAAGTCATCGAGCATTTTGTCTAATCGATAGGAAGGGAATGTCATCGATGATAAATGTTTGAATAAGCGTAATTCTCGGTAGGATTTGAAAGAGCCTAACGCTGGAATTTCCCAGTCATGGCTATACGCCCATTTGGCAAATTCTTGGTCAAATTCAATATCATTTTGCTGTAAGTATTCCATCAATTTTGTAATCTTTTTGAGATTCATTGTCTTTAGTTCGTCTAAAGAGAATCCCAGAACATGTAACTCTTCAAGGAGTGCCGCAGTTACAGGTTTTTTAAGCATCAACGGGAAACCTCTAACGTGACCAGTTATCCAGATTTCTGACAATGAGGGAGTCTCATATATCTCTTGTTTGAGAAATTTATGCCAACTTGAAGAGTACTTTGGTCGATTATCTTCGTCAAATATTTCTTGTAATTCATCTAGATCTATGTAGTTGTCTTTGTGTTTCTTTATGTGGTCATAGATTTTTGCTCCAACATAACTTTTGAATCCCTTCTTTAATTTTGGAAGTTTCCAATTATTGTCTATTAACCATTGCCTGTATTCCGCTGCTTGGTCAAGCTTATTCTGTTCAAGATAATTAACGCTATTTAATGCTTTAACGATGGTTTTTGTATCATTGTTCTGAATAAACTCAAAAATCATATTTTGGTCTTCAAATCCTGGGTATTCGTATAATTTGTCTAAATCACTGAGCATTTCTGGAGTCCAGCCTAATTTCTTTAATCGGTTAATCATATCATCTAGTTCTGATTTTTCAATAGCATCTTTCCAAGAGTCTGCTTCAAACTCATACTCTTGGAGAATATCACAGCTCCAATCCCAGTCTGTAATAATCCATGAGCCAACTTTATCAAAATACTCTTTGTCTGTGATTCCGAATATTTTCATTGCATTCCAATTTTCGATAGTAATTCCAAATTTCTTGCAATGCAACCAGTCATCAGTTGTTATATCCCAACCAATGTCAATATCTTCATGCATAGATTGAATTGTGATGCCATATGGCAAGAGATCAATTGCATATTCAATTATAGATTCATGGTTAAATTTGTTCCAATCTCTAATCATGTCTCTTGCGATTTTATGCTTTTCAATCAGCGCATCGTCATTGAACCAATGTCTTTCAGTAGGGGCTAATACAATATTTTTTTGTAAACTACCGAGTTCGTCAAATCTTGTTCTTAAGATTGGATTTAGAACATTAGCTATAGCTTTAGCAAATCTTCTACTCGAATCAAGGCCATTTTGATGCAGGTATAATTCAACATTTCCACTATTCAACGGTTTAAATTCTCTAACGATGTCGTAAACATCTGTTTTATTATCGCCTCTTCGGTAAATTGGTTTGAACCAATCTTCTACAGAATACAATTTGGTTACCATTGGATACCATTCTGGAAGTTTAGATCTAAGTTTACCTTTAGTTTGGTATGGTCCAAAATCCGTCTTGTGTATTAGGCCTGATCTAATCTCAAATACACTAGTGCCTTTGTAGTACAATATTGTAGTTTGTCGGTATTTTTCAAAGTTTTCAGGCGTGAATGATAAAACAGTTTGACCAGTCTCAAAGTTTTTTAATTCAATGAACTCAAAGGCCAATTCAGGTTTATCTCTTACCTCTTTTAGATGTTTACCAACTAGTGATGGAGATATTCCTAGTTCTTCACCTATTTGCTTGTAGGTGTAATTTCTTCCACGTAATTCGAGCATTTTTGGTAGTAAGTCTTTGGCCGCCATGACATTACCAAAAACCGTCACTATATAATTGTATTATTATTACATTTTAGTGGAATAATAACAAATAGGCTAGCAGTGCCCGGAAAAAAATCCTTCTTTGAATGGCTGACCTTGGTCCAAGTTTAGAAGTTAGATTGAATCATATGTTTTATTTGGCTTTGTTACAAACATGTAACCAAAGTATATTTTACAAACTTGGCCTAGGAATAGGCATGCGAACATGGTTAGTGACTGCGTTATTGTTAGCCGTATTGGCATCTCCACTATTCACTCAACCAGAAGCTCTTGAGGACATTGAAGAGAATGTGAATTACTCAACACCTTTGCAAACTACAGTTTCACCTAATACGGGATGGACTTCTGGTGGTGAAGAAATTATCATCACTGGGAGTGGCTTCTTGGACCTTCGTGACACAAATGTAACCTATGATGGTATCAATCATCAGTGGGCTAAATCAACGGCAAACTATGCTGACCAATCTGGGCAAGAAAATGCCATAGTTGTTGATTCAAATGGACATATTCACATCGTGTCGGCAGCAGGTGATAATTACGATTTCATTCACAGTGTTTATGATGGAACTTCATGGTCTGTCACCAGTATCAAGGGCTGTGAAGGTTCGTATTGTTGGGACACTCACATGGTAATCGATGACAACGATCATCTTCATGCGGCCTACTCAACAAATAACAACTACATCATTTACATGTATTTTGATGGCACTACATGGTCATCTGATTTAGTATCTTCAAACGGTAAAGTAGGGCCAGTTGGCATAGCAGTTGATTCGAATAACAACCCACACATTTCGTATTCTGCATATGGCTCATATTGTGGCAATGGACTTATGTTAGCGTCGTTTGATGGAGTTGATTGGACATCTCAAAGCGTCAAGCCTGGTAGTAACCGTGGTTGCAGCTCTGCGATTGTTATAGAGGATGATGATCAGATAAATATTGCATATCAAAACCGTGATTCATCAAAATTAAATTTCGTTACTG
>NZEN01000100.1 GCA_002689665.1 Opitutia bacterium
ACCGAATCTTATTAAAGGTTTTGTTGGGATTAATGTTAGCTCCAATCTTCCTCCATTTGGGTACTGGGTGACCAATGAATGCCCAGTTCCATCCTTGAATGTTTGTGCTTTTATACCAGCCACTTGGATCGACATTGATTGCGTACCAACGCGTGCCTGCCACCCCTCTCTCATGACTCGTTCAGTATGCAAGTATCGACCTTTCGTAAGATCACTCAATGCACTGTGAGCGAGATAGAGCTGACGGTTTCCAAAAAAAGAACCAATGGTTTGAATTGAATTTTGGGGATCTCCAGCCAAGCGAAAAACAGTAGACTGGAACCCAAACTCCGCACCACCCTCCACTGCCTCTAAATGCCCAACCCAGTACCACCACTCCAGGCCATAGCCCCGGTGAGCTCCATGATCCCTCGGGAACGACGGTTCATAGCCGGGTGAAGGAACCAAGTACCCCTTAGAGGAAAACTCTGGAGGCTGAATCCATTCTCCCTGCAGTTGCAAGAACGGGATTAATACAAAAAATAAAAGTACTCCTTTCATCTTCTTCTTAACTTCCAAAAAGTTGCCGAACAGATACCCGAAGCAAACCCCACCATGACCAGTAAAATACCAAAAAGCAGAATATTTCCATAGGGTATAGTCCAAAGTAGGGTCCAACCAAAAGACTGTACATTTATCACAAAAATTAATAACCACCCCATCGCTAATCCGGCAATCACCCCGGATACCCAAGCGGCCAGTCCAATCCCCCCTCCTTCCAACCCGGCCGAAAGAATAAACCGGGAGGTGGAAAAACCGAGATGTTTTAATGTCTGCCAAGTTTGAGTGGATTCATCGAAAATCGAAAGTAATCCCAAAAGTAAACCGGCAAAAGCAACCACCAACCCGATAACGCTTAGAGCATGGGTTGCCTGAAAGGTCTGTTCAAATATTCCAATAGCCACATCTCTAAGTTCTTTCTCATCCCTCACATCCAGACCTGGATACGCCAGACTCAATCGGTCTCTTGTTTCCTTCACCTGGTCCGTATCCTTAATATAGAGACTGGCATTTATTGGACGGTCCGTGCCCACCCAACGGATCCATTGCTTCTGGTCGATGGCAGCCATCCCGAACTCATTTCCATAATCACAAAATATCCCAAGTGGAGAGATCTTCTTTTTTCCTGACGGTGTCTCTATTTCAACTACGCCTCCGTCCAAAACATCAAACCTTCTCGCAAAAGTCTCACTCACCAACGCAGATTCCGCACCATCAACCACTTGAAGCTCGCCCGGTTTCTTTAACCATATCTGCCTGGCTTTCTCACTCCAATGCATCATATCAACTCCGGCCAATACGGTGACTCCCTGATCTGGTTTTGCATAGCAAATCCTCATAATATCAGCATACTCAATATTGGGGTCTTCAAGCAGTTCTTTCATCACCTCAGGGTCAATCCCGTTCAGACTACCCGCACCGGTTACCCCGCTCTCGGACACATACAGATCAGCCTGAAAACGGACATCAAACCATTCCTCGATAGTATCCCGAAAACTTCCGATCATTTGAAACATTCCCGTAACCATACTGACCGCGACCACTAGTCCTGCCACTGCCAAACGATGCCTACTCGATCCATCCAGCAAACGACTGCATGCCAACCTAGATACTGCTCCCGTGCAAACGGGCCTCATCCAGCCAGCCAGGAGAACAAGTAAATGACCTGACAACAAAGCCGAACCCAGTACCCAGCAACCTGCTGCCACAAATCCACCAGCCGGCATTTTTGAACCACCAGTCATTTCATAGGGAGGAAAGAGCAAGGCGATTCCTCCGAGGATTAAAAGGCAGAGCCCTGCATTTGGTTTGCGTAACCATGAAAAACCGGGAGACCAATCTCCCTTCGCTAGAATCTGGGCAGGTGGAGTCTGCGTCGCGTCGCGGGCGGGCAACCACCCGGCTAACAAACTAAATACAATACCTAATCCCAGTCCTATGGCTAAATCTACACCGGTCATAGATAACGCCTCCACGGAAGTGGCGAAATACAATGCGTTGACTGTATCTGCCAACATACCCACCGCACCCAAGGCGAGCAGATACCCGACCCCGACTCCCAAAAACGAACCGATCACTCCGAGAAAGAATGCTTCTAACAGGTAAGTGCCAAATAAGATTCCGCCATCCACACCCATCGATCTTAAAGTCGCAATTTCTCCTCGCCTTCGGACTACCGCAGCATCCAGTGCCTGCAGGATTAGATACGCTCCCACTAAGATCGCAATTAAGGAAAGAATTGTCAGGTTCAGTCTGAAAGCCGCTGTCATTGCTGCCCGATCAGCTGCCCGATTCTCGGTTGGTGAAAGCGAAAGGTGCGAGGGTAAAGACTGCTGAATTCTTTTTTGAACCTGAGACAGGTAAGTTTTGTCTTCTCGTTTGTTAGCCTGATTGATGACCACTTCCAATCGGTTTAATTCCCCCGGTCTACTCAATAAATTTTGGACAGTGGGTATATCTGCCAAAACCAAGTCATCCGGCAAGTTGTTTTGCTCATCTTCTAGAATCATTCTTATTTTCATTTTTCCAGCCCGACCGCTGGCCAAAAAAGGTATGACCCCACCCTCTTCCAAAGCAAGATCATCAGCTAATTTTCGAGTTGCCCAGACTTCATTCTCGGTTCCGAGCCAGTCATACCACTCATTTTCATCTTCGGAGAATTGAATACTTTGCCTCGATAACTTGGGCAGATTACCCAGAGAGAGTAAATCCAAGCCGATCAATCGTAACTGCTTTTTGCCTTTAGTCTTTTGTCGAACTGCAGTGACCGAGCCCTCAATGACCGGAACAAGATGCCAGTCAGGTTGTCCGGCGATCGCCTCCATATCTGCCAAATCTTCCTCCTGTAATCGTTGGCTTGGGGACTCGATTAAAAAATCGCTTTGGCCGGAAATTGCCTGATTAAAAAGACCAAAGTTGGCGGAAGCAGCACGACTGGCTTGGCGGATCCCATTGAAAGCTCCCACTCCTACCGCAACAATTCCGATAAGCAACAAATAATGCCCTGCCCTTTTTCGCCAATGCCGAAAGGTGGTTTTGGTTAGGAGAAACCAGGCAATCTGTATTCGTGAAGGCAAGGAATTCTCCGGTTCTAATCAACAAGTAGACCGTCTTTCATGGTGATCACTCGATCACAAATTCGGGTTGACGAGCGGTCATGAGTAACGAGAAGAATCGATACTTTATATTCCTCCGAAAGACTTTTAAGTAAGTCCAATACCTGTGCACCGGTTTCACTGTCCAAACTTCCTGTGGGCTCATCGGCCAGGACTAAGTTTGGTTGATGTATGAGTGCACGTGCAATGGCCACCCGTTGACGCTCGCCCCCGCTAAGGGTGTCAGGAAAATGATTCAAACGGTGACTCATCCCCACCCGGTCCATCAATTCTTCGACTCTGGAAGACCGGTCATTTTTACTCATCCCTGCCAACTGAGCAGAGAATTCAACATTCTCAAATGCATTTAGGGTGGGTAGCAAGTGAAAGGACTGAAAAATATACCCCACCTGTTCCCTTCTCACTTTTTCAAGATCCCTGGGTTGCAGCCCGCTGAGATCCTGTGCTCCGACTCTAATAGTGCCCTGATCAACCGTTTCGATTCCACAAATACAATTTAATAGGGTCGATTTACCGCTACCACTGGGCCCCATAAGAGCCACCCGCTCACCTTGATCAATAGATAGATCAATTCCTCGAAGCACTTCCACTCGTCCAAATGATTTATGAACTTCGGAAACTTGCAGGGATTGGAATGAATGATTTTTTTGCGTGTTCAATTAACCATATGATATGGGCAGGAACGGAAAGCCCAAGGTTATCTTTCCTCAGATCATCCAGAGCCCCCTCCTCTCTAATCGTTAGCAAATCTAATGGTATCCATTTAATCTCATATTCTGCTTGAAAGAATCAGGCTTCAATCTAGATTTTCATGATCACTATGAACTACCCAGAATATTTAAAAGAAATAGAAGAACGTGAAACCCAGGGATTGAGTCCCAAGCCTATCGACGGGGCCGATTTGCTAGCAGAGATCATCTCACAGATAAAGGATACATCAAACGACCACCGGAAGGCATCCCTCGATTTTTTTATCTTTAATACTTTACCTGGTACCACTCCCGCAGCCGGTGAAAAGGCCAAATTCCTGAAAGAAATTATTCTTGGTCAAGCCGAAGTCGAAGAAATCACCCCAACCTTCGCTTTCGAATTACTCTCCCACATGAAGGGTGGACCTTCCGTCGAAGTGCTTTTGGATTTAGCACTGGGTGAAGATGATGGTATCGCTTCACAAGCCGCTGAAGTTTTAAAAACCCAAGTTTTTCTTTACGAAGCCGACACCGATCGTCTCGAAGAAGCATTCAAAGCAGATAACGCTATTGCCAAAGAGATTCTTGAAAGTTACGCCCATGCGGAATTCTTCACCAAACTCCCGGATGTCGATGAGACGATTGATATCGTTACCTATATTGCCGCTGAAGGCGATATTTCGACAGACTTACTTTCTCCTGGTAATCAGGCCCACTCCCGCTCCGACCGTGAACTACATGGGAAATGTTTGATCTCAGAAGAAGCCCAGGCGGAGATTACTGAATTAAAAAAGCAACATCCGGACAAACGGGTTATGCTGATTGCCGAGAAGGGAACAATGGGAGTCGGTTCCTCCAGAATGTCGGGGGTTAATAATGTTGCTCTGTGGACAGGTAAGCAGGCCAGCAAATATGTTCCATTTGTGAATTTTGCACCCATTGTGGCTGGCACTAATGGAATCTCTCCCATCTTTTTGACGACCGTCAGTGTGACCGGCGGAATCGGTATCGATCTCAATAATTGGGTCAAAAAAGTGGATGCAGATGGAAATACCGTCCTCGATGAGAACGGTGACCCTGTGCTCGAACAAACCTATTCCGTGGAAACCGGAAAGGTTCTTACCATTAACACCAAGACCAAGAAACTTTACGAGGGAGAAACTGAGTTGATGGACATCTCCCCTGCCCTGACTCCTCAAAAGGTAGAATTCATACGTGCGGGTGGATCCTATGCGATTGTCTTTGGTAAAAAACTGCAGAGTTTCGCATCCTCTGTTCTGGGCATTGATATACCTCCTGTATTTGCTCCTGCTCGCGAGATATCCCAAGAAGGTCAGGGGCTCACAGCGGTCGAAAAAATCTTTAATAAAAACATGGTTGGTGTTAAGGAAGGCACCGTTTTACACGCCGGTTCGGATGTTCGCGTGAAGGTAAATATTGTTGGTTCGCAGGACACCACCGGTCTGATGACTTCTCAGGAATTGGAAGCCATGGCTGCCACCATTATTTCTCCAACCGTCGATGGGGCATATCAGTCAGGCTGTCATACCGCATCGGTCTGGGACAAGAAAGCTCAGGTAAACATTCCCAAGTTAATGAGCTTCATGCAGAATTTTGGACTTATCACCGGTCGTGATCCCGATGGTAAATACCATGCGATGACCGATGTCATCCACAAAGTCTTGAATGATCTTACCGTGGACGACTGGTCCATTATTATCGGAGGAGATTCTCACACGCGTATGTCTAAGGGTGTCGCTTTTGGTGCCGACTCCGGCACCGTTGCCCTCGCATTGGCAACTGGTGAGGCCACTATGCCCATTCCTGAGTCCGTGAAAGTCACCTTTAAAGGAAACTTAAAAGATCACATGGACTTCCGTGATGTGGTCCATGCAACACAGGCACAGATGCTCAAGAAATTTGGTGATAATGTATTTCAGGGAAGAATTATCGAAGTTCATATCGGTACCCTACCCGCCGACCAGGCTTTTACTTTTACTGACTGGACAGCTGAGATGAAGGCCAAGGCTTCGATCTGTATTTCGCAGGACGATACCATGATCGAGTCACTTGAAATCGCCAAGAGCCGGATTCAGGTAATGATCGACAAAGGGATGGACAATGAAAAACAGGTTCTTCAGGGATTGATCGACCGTGCCAACCAGCGCATCTCCGAAATCCGCTCTGGAGAAAAGCCTGCCCTCACTCCCGATGCCAATGCCAAATACTTTGAGGAATTCGTGGTCGACCT